>NZ_JBAZAH010000033.1:0-18596 GCF_041672065.1 Aliarcobacter sp.
TAATTTTTGCAGTTCCTGGAATTGTACTTGCAACTATATTTGTAACATTTCCATTTGTGGCACGTGAGCTAATTCCTTTAATGCAAGAGATGGGAAATGATGAAGAACAAGCTGCACTTCTTTTGGGTGCTAGTGGATTTCAAACATTTTTAAAAGTTACTTTACCAAATATAAAATGGGGACTTCTTTATGGAGTAATTTTATGTAATGCAAGAGCAATGGGTGAATTTGGAGCTGTTTCTGTTGTTTCAGGGCATATTCAAGGTGTTACAAACACTATGCCACTACAAGTTGAGATTTTATACAACGAATACAACTTTGTTGCAGCTTTTGCAGTTTCAACACTTTTGGCGATATTAGCACTTTTAACTCTTGTTTTAAAATACATTTTAGAGTGGAAAGTACAAAGAAAAATTAAAAAATTAGATAATGAAGAATAAAGCAGGAAATAAAAAATGAAAATAGAAGTAAAAAATTTAACAAAATATTTTGGAAATTTCAAAGCATTGGAAAATATCAATTTAGATATTGTTGAAGGTGAATTATTAGCACTTTTAGGACCTTCAGGAAGTGGAAAAACAACACTTTTAAGAATGATTGCAGGACTTGAAACGGTTGATATCATAGATAAAGGTGAAATATTATTTAACAATATTGATGTTGCTAAAAAAGATATTAAAGATAGAGATATTGGATTTGTATTCCAACATTATGCACTTTTTAGACATATGACTGTATTTGAAAATATAGCTTTTGGACTTAGAGTAAAACCTAAAAAACAAAGACTTAGCAACAAAGAGATAGAAGAGAAAGTTACGAAACTTTTAAAACTAATCCAACTTGATGGCTTTGCTTCAAGATTTCCTTGGCAACTATCTGGTGGTCAGAGACAAAGAGTCGCTTTAGCAAGAGCTTTGGCAGTTGAACCAAAAGTATTATTACTTGATGAACCTTTTGGTGCGCTTGATGCAAAGGTGCGAACTGATTTAAGAAGATGGTTAAAAGAGCTTCAAGAGGAGCTTGGAATTACAACTATTTTGGTAACTCATGACCAAGAAGAAGCGCTTGAAGTTGCTAATAGAATTGTTGTAATAAACAAAGGGAAAATTGAGCAAATAGGAACTCCTGAAGAAGTATTTCATAATCCTAAAAATGAGTTTGTAATCAACTTTTTAGGAAATGTAAATCTATTTCACGCAAGAGAGATAGAAGATGGTGCTAATATAGAAGATACAACAGATAATAAGTATCTTATTCGTCCTCATGAATTGGAAATTGTAGATATAAATGATAGTGAAGCAATAATTCATGCAAAAATAAAATATATTCAACTAGCAGGGTCTTTTGTAAAAGTTGAACTTACATATTTAAATGATGAAAAAAGAGTTGTTTTAGTTGAGTTGGCACACTATGAATTTAGTGATAAAAATATAAAAAAAGGTGATATAGTAGGAATTAGAACAAGAAAATTAAGAAGTTTTGAAGATGGGGCTGGGATTTAATTGATGTTTATCAACACCTCTTTTTTATTTATTATGTAAAATTAGATTTTAATTTTAAGGAGAGAATATGCTAATAGATAAAAATAGTCTGCCTTTGGTTGATGAAGATTTTATGAATAACACACATTTTGAAGATGTTGATTTAATAAATAAAATCTATGAAGATATTTTGGTGTATGAAAAAAACAACTCAAATGATAATTTACAGAATCTAAAAAAATCTTATTTATCTTGGATAAACCATACAGTTAATCACTTTAAAACAGAAGAGGATGAGATGCAAAAAAGAGGTTTTTTTGCTTACCCTTTTCACAAAGGTGAACACGATAAAAATATAAAAGAGATAAAAGAGGTTTGGGAAGATTTCTATCAAAACAAAGATATAGAGTCTTTAAAAAACTATATTGAATATGATTTAGTAAATTGGCTTATAAATCATATAAAATCTATGGATACTGTAACAGCAAGATTTTTTAAAACAGGAATGAGTCCATGTTCAATGATGTAATTTTTTACAAAATTAACATTAAATTAACACTTCTTTAATACTATTCAAAGAAAAAAAGGTGTTAATATGAAAAAAATTCTACTTCTAATCTCACTAGCAGCAACATTTCTAACGGCTTCAACTATTGAAGTAAAAGATGCTTATGCAAGAGCTACTCCACCAAATATGAAAAATAGTGCCGCTTTTATGGTTTTGGAAAACAAATCAAACAAAGATGTGGCAATTGTAAAAGCGACTTCAAATGTAGCAAATGTTGTTGAACTTCATACTCATGATATGAAAAATGGTGTTATGACTATGTATGAGATTCCTCAAATTGATATAAAAGCAAAAAGTACAACTGTTTTAAAACCAGGTGGTTTACACATTATGTTAATAGGACTTCATAACTCTTTAAATGTTGGAGATAAAGTTGAGATTGAATTAGAGTTTAACGATGGTTCAAAACAAAAAGTTGTTGCAGATGTTAAATCTGTAATGAGTGGAATGAAACACCACTAATATTTATGGAAAAACAAAATAATAGTCTAAAAAGTACAATAATCTCAATAGTTGTTGTACTTTTTATTGTAGGCACATATTTTCTAATCGATTTTAATCAACTTATTCAATCATTTAAAGGAGATGTTGATTATGTAACTCAAGATAGCTCTTGTAATTTAAAAAAAGAGTCTTGCAAAATTGTAATTCAAGATGGTACGGAGTTTATTTTAAGTGTTGATCCAAAAGAGATTCCACTTATGAAAGAGATTACATTTTCTATAAAAAGTAATAATCCAAACCTAAAAAACTTAACTTTAAATATCTATTCAACAACTATGTATATGGGAGAGTATTTTTTGGATATTAAAAATTTAGGAGATGGAAATTATGAAGCTATTGGAACTTTACCTACATGTTATGTTGATAATATGAAGTGGAATGCAGATATAATAGTAGATAAAACTACACACTCAATTGGTGCAAGATTTCAGTTTGAAACGAGGATATAAAAATGAAATTTTTATTTAAGATTTTAGCTATTTTTTTGGTATCTGTTATTTTAATAGTTATTTTAAAACCTTATGTAGATGATTATAAAGAGAGAAAAACTTATGATTTTATTTTAGATACTCACGATGGCAAAATATCTAAAGATGATTTTAAAGGTAAAGTTGTAGCTTTATATTTTGGATATACATTTTGTCCTGATGTTTGCCCTACATCTTTAAGCTCTTTGGCATTTGCTTTAAATAAGTTCGATAGTTCACAAATCGAAGATTTTGTTGGAATTTTTGTAAGTGTTGATCCACAAAGAGATAGTTTAGAAAATATAAAAAACTATGCAAAATATTTTCACAAAAATTTTATTGGAGCAACTTCAAATAAAGAGTATATAGATGATCTTACAAAAAGATATGGTTCATATTATGAAAAAGTTGTTTTAGAGGGTTCTGCTATGGATTACTCTGTTGCTCACACTTCATATATCTATATTTTTGATAAAGATGGAAAATTTGTATCAAAAATTGACCACTTCTCAAATCCAACAAAAATAGAGGAGATTTTAAAAACTATCCTATAAGATTAAGGATAGTTATCTCGCTGCTAGCCCCCAATCTCATTGGTGGTCCCCAAAATCCAGTTCCTTTATTTACATAAACTTGCGTATGTTCATTGTGAGTATTTAAACCTTTTACATAAGGTTGTTCAAGTTTTACTAAAAAATTAAATGGAAAAATCTGTCCACCGTGAGTGTGTCCACATAAAATCAAATCTATATTTTGTGTATCTTCTAAAGTGTTTATATATTTTGGTTGATGAGCCAAAAGAACTGTTGGATGATTTTCGCAATTTTCTAAAGCTTTATTTATATCTGGAATATATGAGCCATATCTAAAACCAAATCTATCATAAACTCCAGCTAAATAAAAGCCTTGATTTTCCTCTCCAATATAGACATTTTCATTCTCTAAAGTTTTTATTCCTAAAG
Source organism: Aliarcobacter sp. (assembly GCF_041672065.1). Classification (NCBI taxonomy): domain Bacteria; kingdom Pseudomonadati; phylum Campylobacterota; class Epsilonproteobacteria; order Campylobacterales; family Arcobacteraceae; genus Aliarcobacter; species Aliarcobacter sp. Next base: position 3,983 of record NZ_JBAZAH010000033.1, read on the forward strand.
AGTTTACATAATCAATTATTGGTTTAACTCCATGAAAATACTCATGATTTCCAACTATAAAGTATGTTCCATAAACTGTATTTATATTTTTTAACTCATCTAAAGCAGCTTTTGCAAACTTTAGTTTGGTATCCACTAAGTCACCAGTTATTACAACAATATCGGGTGTTAAAATATTTATCTTTGCTACTAAATCTTTTATAAAATCTTTATCAATCAATCCACCAATATGTATATCGCTTATTTGAACTATTTTATATGGTTTTTTTAGATTTTTAATTTTTACATCTACAACTTCTAGCTCAATATTTCTAGCATTATCCATGGCTTTTAGATTTGTCGCCAAAATAAGTGATGTTGCACCAATATCAAGTGTTTTTTTGAAAAAGTTTCGTCTTTTTGTTGATAGTTTTGATTTTTTGAAACCAATTGAGATGATGTCATGAAAAATAGTGATAATAAATGTTAAGAATATCACCCCAATTGGTAAGGAAAGGAGAAAATAGAGCCAGTTTGGCACTAGTGGAAAGTATCTAGCAAGTGGGTACAAAAGAGCACCAAAAAATGTTAAATATAATACAAAGCTAAAATACTTCCTAGTTTTATGTTTAAAATCTAGTTTATCGATAAACCGTTTTTTAATTATATAGGTTTGAAAAGAGAAGGCTATCAGATAAACTGAGAAAAAAATCACAAAACTCATGAAGAAATTATAAATATATTTGATTAATAGTATTTAAATAAAGAGTTAATCAAATATATAATTTAACCTTTATATAACAAACAAATAAATATAATCTTTGCTAAATTTTAATAAAAAGAGATAGATATGTTTAAAAAAATAATTTCAAGTTTTATAATCTTTTTTGCTATGAACTCTTCTGCTATGAGTTTTAATACTGATACTTTTGTAGGAGTTGGAACTGGACTTGGTTTTGTAAAACAGAGTGAAAAAGGTGGAAGTAAAAATGAAGATGGTACGGATACATCTACTTTGCTTATTTTAAAAGCTGGAGTTGTGATAGAGGATTTTAGAAGAGTTTCATTTATTTATAATCCATCATATTTAAGTGGTACAAGAATAAACACTTTTCTTGGTGCTTTTGATTATATATTGCCAATAGATTATAGTAGGTCAAAGCTATTTTTAGGAGCACATTTAGGATTTACAAATGTTGAGAAAAAGAGTCTTGAAGGCTCAAATGCAACAGATTTTGCATATGGAGCACAATTTGGAATTTTAAATGATATTGCTCATAATTTAGAGTTAGAGATTGGGACTAAATTTACAAAATATGATATAGATAAAAATTATAAAGAGAATGGTGCTGATGTAAAATATAAGCTTGATAGAGTTATTGATTTTTATGCAACTATAAATTATAGGTTTTAAAATAGTTAAACTATTTTAAAAACTTTTTAATCTCATCAACCAAAGCTTTTATCTCATCTTTGGTTTCTGTAAAATGAACACCAACTCTAAGCCATCCTGGTCGATTTTTCATAGATACTTTTTTAAGTCCTAATAAATCATGCCCATAAGGTCCAGCACATGAACAACCAGCTCTTGTTTGGAAGTTTTCTTTATTTGCAAGATTTTCACAAAGCAAATAAGGATTAAAATCTTTTATATTAAAAGATACAATACCAATATTTGGGGCATCTTTTACACCATAAATTAATAAATCATCAATATCCTCAAGCTCTTTTAACAAATAGCTTAAAAGCTCCTCTTTTTTGTTTTTTATAAACTCTAATCCAATCTCATTTCTAAGTTGATAAGCTAAAGCTGCTCTTATTAGTTGAGTAATAGGTGGTGTTCCAGCATCTTCTCTAGTCTCTATATCATCTTCATATATTTGAATAGATTTATTCACATATTTTACAGTTCCACCACCACAAAATGTTGGTGAAAGTTTTGTATCTACTAAAGATTTTTTTACAATTAATATACCACAAGATCCAACTCCACCCAAAAGTTTATGCGGTGATAAATAGAGTGCATCATAATATTTGCAAGGAATATTGATATAAGGACTTGAAGCTGCTGCATCAAAACATACAGTTGCATTATATTTTCGCAATAACTTTGAAACTTTTTTATAGCAAGTAATTATTCCTGTAACATTTGAAGCAATTGTAAATGAACCAATAATCTCTCTATTTTTATTTTTTTCAAGTATCTTTTTGAGGTGTTTTAAATCAATTAAACCTTCACTTGTAAGTTTTACTCTCTTTGTAAGAGCTAGTGATTCTCTAAATGATATCTCATTTGAGTGGTGTTCATAAGGTCCTACAATTACCAAAGGCATAGATTTTTTAATATCTTTTAATCCTTTTTGTTTTAATCTCTCTTTAGTTTTTGGTGGAATATAAAGTCCCAAAATCTCTTGAAGTTTTTTTATAGCCCCCGTTGCTCCAAAACCACTTGGTAAAACTACAAAATCATCATCAAGTGCTAAAGAGTTTCTAAGGCTTTGTTTTGCACCTTCATAATATTTTGTAGTAATTTTTGCATTTGTACTCTCTTTTGAGTGAGTATTTGCGTAGTATTCTAAAACTTCATGTATTCGATTCTCTATTGGTCTAAACGCCAATCCTGAGGCTGTAAAATCAAAGTATTTCTCTTTGTTTTTTCCAATTGTGTTGTATCTTAAATAGTTAATAACATCTACATTTTCATTTAAAAATGGTCTAAAAATATCTTTTTGCATAAAAATCTCTTTACAATTATAATCTTTTATAAAAGTTATAATTTTATCTTATTTTTATTTAATTTGACTTATTAGATTGATTTTATAGTTGTTTAGCTCTCTTTTAATAATATCATTTGTAAAACCACCAAATATTTTTGGAAGATTTTCACTTAAAACTACACCTTTTAGATATTTTTTGTTTAAAAGTGAATAGAAGATTAAAATTCCAGCTGCAACTCCTGTAGCATATGAAATATATGTAGAGCCAGAAAAAGGGCTATTTATAAGCTCTGTATATTTACTAAAAGATAGACCAATTGATTCTATACTTTTTATTTTTTTATCATCTTTTGTTTTTATCTCTAAATATATATCAGCTATTGCACTAAACTCTGCATATTTTATAGTCTTCTTTTTTATATAATCCTCTATTACTTCAGGACTTTTCATCTTTGGAATTATATTTTTGATTATCTTATTTATTGATATTTTTTCCTCTTTGTCTTCAAAGCAATATGTATTTGAGAAAAGATTTAGTTGATATAGACTTTTCATAAGTTCAAGCTCATTTCCACCAATGTTTAATCTAATATTTTTTATATTAGGAAAACTTTGTTTTAAAGATATAAGCTCCTCTTGAAATACTGGATAAACATCTACAATATTTCTAAAATATGGAAACTTATATGGTTTTGATTTTGCAAATGGTGCGAGCTGTTTTATTTTATTGTTTTTAAAAAATATTGGTGAGAATGTAAGTTCATCAATAGCAACTTTTGGTGACCATGAAAAGATTAGTTTTTTTGATTGTATCTCTTCTAGCAGATTTATCTCTATTTTTGTGATTTTTATATTGTGTGGTAAAGATGACAAAGAGTCAATTTTTTCGCCTATTAAAAAATTTGTTATTCCAGGAGATATTCCTAGGTTTATAAGTGCAAATAGATTTTTACTTTTTAACTCATCTTCAAGTGATTGTTGCTCAAATTTTAAAGAGTTTATAACTTCATTTTTGTAAATATCACTTGCCAAATCAGCATAGTTTGTATTAAACTCAATTGCAAGTTTCATAATACTTAAATTATAAGAAGGAGTTGAGCTATTTATAAAGATATCAAAATTTTTTAACTCTTTTTTATATTTTTCTGGATTTGAAAAAATCTCTTCAAAGTTTGATACTTCTAAAAAATCTGATTTATTTAAAAGCTTGCTATTTTTAAATAGATGTTTTTTTGCTCTTCTTTTGTCTCGCACTATAAATAAAAAATCTACAAAACTATTTTCACTTTTATTTGAAAGTTCATCAAAAAGTGTTGCCATAACACTTGAAACCGCACCTAAACCAAAAAAAACTACTCTCATATAAACCCCTAAAATTATTTAAAATATGATATATTTTTGTATTTTATTTTAAAGGTACTTAATATGCAAAGAAATAGACCATATTTACAAACTTTTCCAGATGAAAATGGGTTTTTTGGTAAATTTGGAGGATCTTTTATCCCACCACAACTTGAAGAGCCATTTAATGAGATAAATGAGGCTTATAAAAAGCTATCAAATGATTTTGAATTTCTAAATGAGTTAAAAAAGATTAGAAAATATTATCAAGGAAGACCAACTCCAATTACATATTGTAAAAATCTTTCTGAGTCAATAGATGGAGCTAGAATTTATCTTAAAAGAGAGGATTTGAATCATACAGGGGCTCATAAATTAAATCACTGTATGGCTGAAGCACTACTAGCAAAATATTTGGGTAAGAAAAAATTAATAGCTGAAACAGGTGCTGGGCAACATGGTGTTGCACTTGCAACTGCTGCAGCATATTTTGGATTAGAGTGTGAAATTCACATGGGTGAAGTTGATATTAAAAAAGAGCATCCAAATGTTGTAAAAATGAAAATTCTTGGAGCAAAAGTTGTGCCTGTGTCAAAAGGATTAAAAACTTTAAAAGAGGCTGTTGATAGTGCTTTTGAGAGCTATTTAAGTGATACAAAAAACTCTATGTTTGCAATTGGAAGCGTAGTTGGTCCTCATCCATTTCCAAAGATGGTAAGAGATTTCCAAAGTGTAGTGGGAATTGAAGCTAAAGAGCAGTTTTTAGAGATGACTGGAAAACTTCCAGATGCAATAGCAGCTTGTGTTGGTGGTGGAAGTAATGCTATGGGAATCTTTAGTGCATTTATTGAAGATAGTGTTGATTTATATGCAATAGAACCAGCTGGTAAAGGCTCTAAGTTAGGTGAACATAGTGCAAGTATTACTTATGGAAAAGAGGGAGTTATGCATGGATTTAACTCTATTATGCTAAGTGATGAAAATGGAGAACCAGCTGCTGTTCATTCAATTGCAAGTGGAATAGATTACCCATCTGTTGGTCCTGAGCATGCATATTTAAGTAGTATAAAAAGAACAAAAGTTGGACTTTGTAGTGATGAGGAGTCAATAGAAGCTTTTTATACTCTTTCAAGAAGCGAGGGAATTATTCCAGCACTTGAATCTGCTCATGCTGTTGCATTTGCTATGAAATGGGCAAAAGAGAAAGAGAACTTTGGAAAATCTATTTTAGTAAATTTAAGTGGAAGAGGGGAGAAGGATATAGATTTTATAATTGAAAACTATCCAAGAGTTTAAGCTTTTAGCTTAACTCTTAGCTTCAAAACCAATAGAAGATAGCTCTTCAACTAGATTTTGGGCATTTTTTGATGGAACATCAAGAATAATAATATTTGCTTTGTGCGTAAGTTTTATTTTTGTTGCTTCGCTCTTTTCTAAACTGTTTATAAAAATTTCAAAATTTTTACTTGAGATTTTTGAATTTTTAACCTTACATCCAACATATGAAAAACCATCTTGTGAACTTTTGTTTATTCCCATTCTAGGTTTTCTTGGAATTTCTGATCGATTTATAAAAAGAGTGCTTTTAAATTTAAAATCTAGCATTGAACTTAAAATATCAACAAATACACTCAAAGAGATACTATCTATAAAATCTTTGAAACTATTTTCTGATTTCTCATCTCTAGGTCCAAAATCTTTATAAATATTCGCAATTGCTCTTGTTGTATGTATTATTTTTGAAGCATTTATATATCCAATATATATATCCAATATTTTAACTGCAAATACAATTTTACCACTCTCATCTTTTGTTGCATTAAAACTTATATCAGGAGTAAATCCAATATCACAACCCTCTTCGTATCCACTAATTGATATTTGTAAAGAGTTTGGAAGATTAAAAAAGTTTTTGTTTGCTACAAAAGTATCATTTATCTTATTTGCAATCTCTTCAACATCATATATTTGAGTGCTATCAACTCTATTTGCAGGGCATGTTAAAACTCTTTTTATACTATGACTTGATTCAAAAAAACTAGATAGTTTTACCTCTTTTAAAATATTAAAAATTTTAGGAAGATTAAAAAGTTTTATATCTTCAAACTCTATTTTTTGACAAGGCAAAATATTTAATGACTCATTTGAAAACTCTTTTGAGATTTTTAAAATCTCTTTTAACTCTTTTAATCCCAACTCTCCTAAATTTATAGGAACTCTTAAAGAAAAAGCCTCTTGTAAAGAGTCTTTTGCATAGACTCCATACCATTTAAAAAGCTCCAAATCTTCATTTGAAATCTTTTCAGAAAAAACTATGTGGTAGAACAGTTTCGCGATTATATCATCGCTTAATCTATCTTTTTTTAGTTTTTCAATATTTATAACCGCAGACATTTAAACTCCTACTAAAAAATCTCTTTGCACTCCCAGTGTGGAAAGTGTTTTCGCACAAGTGCATTAAACTCAATCTCAAAAGCACTATAAGAGCTATCTTTTTTACTTTGATCACTTGATTTTGATCTAATCATACCAGCACCAACAGTGTTGTTTGTAACTCTATCTATTATTATAAAGCTTCCCATTGTTTTTATTTTATCATAAATATCGTATGCAATTATTTGCTCTAAATCAAGTTTAGCTCTTGCTATCTCATTTAAGTTTAGAGTATTTGTTGCACTTCTTTCCAATGTGTTTACATCTGTTTTATAATAAAATTGACTAATAGTTCCAACTGTTGTAGTTGTTGCTCTTTTAATAAAATATTGTTTTCCTTTTATTAGTGGATCTTCACTTAACCATACAATATCAACATCAAAATTGTTTGCTTCATCAGCTTGTTCATCACTTTTTACAATTACATCACCACGACTAATATCAATCTCATCTTCAAGTGTAATTGTAACTGCTTGCTGCGCATATGCATAAGGCAAATTTCCATCATAAGTTACAATCTCTTTTACTTTTGAGCTTTTATGTGATGGTAAAACTGTTATCTCATCACCAACTTTTATAACTCCACTTGCAATTGTTCCACAAAATCCTCTAAAATTTAAATTTGGTCTATTTACATATTGAACTGGAAATCTAAAGTGTGTTAAATCTCTATCATTATGAATCTCTACATTTTCTAAATGTTCCATCAAAGTAGCACCTTTGTACCAAGGTGATTTGTCACTTCTTTCAACTACATTATCACCATTTAGTGCAGATAGAGGAATTAATGTAATGTTGTTTGTAAGACCTAACTCTTTTGCAAATTTTAGATAATCCTCTTTAATTTTATTAAAAACATCTTCTCTAAAATCCATTAAATCCATTTTGTTTACAGCAATTACAATATGATTTATTCCTAAAAGCTTATTTATAAAAGAGTGCCTTTTCGTTTGAGTTTGAACTCCATATCTAGCATCTATTAAAATAATTGCTAAGTTTGCTGTACTAGCTCCCGTTGCCATATTTCTTGTATATTGCTCATGACCTGGAGTATCTGCAATAATAAACTTTCTTTTATCAGTTGTAAAATATCTATAAGCAACATCAATAGTAATTCCTTGCTCTCTTTCGCTTTGTAAACCATCAACAAGCAAAGATAGATCAAACTCATTGTTTGTAGTATTGTTTTTTTTACTATCTTTTTTTATAGTTGCTAATTGATCTTCAAAAATCATCTTTGAGTCATGAAGCAATCTTCCAATTAAAGTAGATTTTCCATCATCAACATTTCCACAAGTTATAAATCTAAGAAGCTGTTTATTCTCATGCTCTTTTAAATAACTCTCTATATCTTTTGCAATTTTTTCTTCTAATATACTCATCTTAAAAATACCCTTCTATTTTTTTCTTCTCCATAGATCCAGCACTATCATTATCTATTACCCTTCCTTGTCTTTCACTCGTTTTTGTTAAAAGCATCTCTTGAATAATCTCAGGTAGTGTTGTAGCAGTTGAATTTACAGCTCCAGTTAGTGGATAACATCCTAAAGTTCTAAATCTAACCATCTCCTCTTTTATAACATCATCTTTTTCAATTGGCATTCTGTCATCATCAACCATGATTTTTACACCATCTTTAAGAACTACTGGTCGTGAAGCTGCAAAATATAATGGAACTATTGGAATTTGCTCCAAGTAGATATATTGCCAAATATCAAGTTCTGTCCAGTTTGAAAGTGGAAAAACTCTAATACTCTCATCTTTATGAACTCTTGCATTATATATATTCCAAAGTTCTGGTCTCTGATTTTTTGGATCCCATCTGTGATTTTTATCTCTAAAAGAGTAGATTCTCTCTTTTGCCCTAGATTTTTCCTCATCCCTTCTAGCTCCTCCAAAAACAGCATCAAACTTATATTTATTTAAGGCTTGTTTTAAACCTTGAGTTTTCATAATATCAGTGTGCACTGCACTTCCGTGAGTAAAAGGGCTAATATTCATCTCAATACCTTCAGGATTTGTATGCACTATTAGTTCAAATCCCTCTTCTTTTGCTCTTTTATCTCTAAACTCTATCATCTCTTTAAATTTCCATAAAGTATCCACATGTAAAAGTGGAAATGGTAATTTTGCAGGAGCAAAGGCTTTTAGTGCTAAATGAAGCATTACAGCCGAATCTTTTCCTACACTATACATCATAACAGGGTTATCAAACTCTGCAACAACTTCTCTAATTATATGAATTGATTCAGCTTCTAGTTGTTTTAAATGTGTTAGTTGTTTTGTATCTAACATCTATTTTCTCCTCTTTAATTTGTGTGTGTACTTTTTCTTTTTATAAAGAAAAGTACCAAAAGAAAATCGTTTGCTCGTTTCAAAATAGCTAAAAAATCTATAACAGTTCTAAAATTTGAAAACTCGCTTAGCTCAAACAGTTCAAATTTTTTAACGAACTTTATATAAATTTTTTTTAACGCTATTTTGAAAATGCAAACTTTTGCCAAAGGCTAGTTGTTGCTCTCCTTTGGATATAAAAAACTATTGCCGTTAGGCAATTCATTTGCCTTAGCAAGGGACACTTTGTCTTTTTAGGAAAAGATTTTTGAGATAAATTTCGTTAAAAAAATGAAACTGTTTGAAGCAAACTTTAGTTTGCAAGTTTTTCATTTTTAGAAATTTATTAAAAAAAATCCCTAAAAAGGCAACCGTGTTCCGATTTTGCATACTTTTTTAAAAAGTATGAAATAAAAACAAAAAATCACTTCTTATGAAGCCCACACTCTTTATGCTCTGGGTTTTCCCACCACCATCTTCCAGCTCTTATATCCTCACCTTGTTTTATAGCTCTTGTACAAGGTTCACAACCAATACTTGGAAAGCCATTATCGTGTAGTTTATTGTATGGAACTTTATTCTCTTTTATATAATTCCAAACATCATCTTCGCTCCAGTTTATAAGTGAGTTTAGTTTTATAACTTTAAAATTTTCATCCCATTCAACTATTGGCATATTGGTTCTTGTAACACTTTGAGATGCTCTAAGCCCTGTAATCCAGATATCAACATTTTTTAAAGCTCTTTTCAAAGGCTCTATTTTTCTAATATTACAGCAATTTTTTCTCTTATCAATACTTTCAAAGTGACCATTTACACCTTGAACTTTATATAAGTTTTCAACATCTTCAAATTTTGGAAAAAATACCTCTATTTTTACACCATATTTTAAATTTGTCTCATCTAAAACTTTGTAAGTTTCACTATGTAATCTTCCAGTATCAAGAGTAAATACTCTACTATTTTTATTTACTTTAAATATCATATCTGTTAAAACTTGGTCTTCTGCACCTAAACTTGAACTAAAAGCTACATTTTTATAATTATCTAAAACATACTTGATTAATTCACTTGTATTTAAAGAGAAAATTTTTTCCTCAAGTTCTTTTAATAAATCTAAACTCATAAAAATCCTAAATTTGATAATCGTTTGCTGTTGGTTTTACTATTCCAAATTTTAGTTTATTCCAAACTCTTTCATGAAAATAGTATAAAATCATTTTTGTAATAACTTCAATTGAACCAATTGAAGCAGCCATAACTAAATTTCCCGTAATAAAATAGGAAATGATTATAGTATCTAGTGTTCCAACTGTTCTCCAAGAGATAGTTTTTGCTACTGATCTATAAGGTTTTTCATGCATATTCAACCTTTTTTATAATTTCTAAAAGAAAAATTAAAATATGTTATATAGAAGATTACTCTTCTATATAGTCATATAAACCTGAACTTAAATATCTCTCTCCTGTATCACAAAGAATTGTAACTATTGTTTTTCCTTTGTTTTCAGGTCTTGAAGCAACAATTTTAGCAGCAAGTGCATTTGAACCTGAAGATACTCCAACTAAAAGTCCTTCAGTTTTTGCTAACTCTCTTGAGCTTTCAATTGCATCATCATTTGCAATTTTGATAACTTCATCATAAATCTTTGTATTTAAAACATCTGGTACAAATCCAGCTCCAATTCCTTGAATCTTATGTGGTCCTGGGTTACCTCCACTTAAAACTGGACTTGCTTCTGGCTCAACAGCAATTATTTTTATATTTGGATTATGTGCTTTTAAAACTTCACCAACACCTGTTAAAGTTCCACCTGTTCCAACACCAGCTATAAAAATATCAATTTTCCCATCTGTATCTTTTAAAATCTCTTGAGCTGTTGTATTTCTATGAATTTCTGGATTTGATGGATTTTGAAACTGTTGTAAAATTACAGAGTTTTTAATCTCACTATTTAACTCATTTGCTTTTTCAATAGCACCTTTCATCCCTTTTTCAGCTGGAGTCAGTACTAATTTAGCACCTAAAGCTTGAAGAAGTCTTCTTCTTTCAATACTCATTGAAGCTGGCATTACAAGGATTAGTTTTATTCCTAAAGCTGCACTAACACTTGCAAGTGCAACTCCTGTATTTCCACTTGTTGGTTCAATTAAAGTAGAGTCTTGATTTATTACACCTTTTTTTAAAGCATCCTGAATCATATTTGTCCCAATTCTATCTTTTACACTTGAGCTTGGATTCATAAATTCACATTTACCTAAAACTGTAGCTCCACTTATATTGCTTGCATCTTGTAGTTTTACTAATGGAGTATTTCCTACTAATTCTGTTACATTGTTTGCGTATTTCATTTTTTATTCCTTTTTAAATTTTAAATGTTGTAATGTAAAAACTCGTTATATTTACCTTCGTACTTATCTAAATCAGCCAAAGTTAAATCAAAAATCTTTTTTGTTTTCTCTTTTGACTCTTCAAAAAGAAGATTTAAAATTGGATTATCAACTTTTGAATCCACAATTTTAATATCATCTTCAAGAGCAACTAAAATATCAACTATTTTTATATCTTTTGAACTTTTTGCCAAAAGATAACCACCTCTAGCACCTCTAATACTTGTTACTAAATCTGCTCGTCTAAGCTTACTTAAAAGCTGCTCCAAGTAGTTTTGAGGAATAGAGGCATTTGCTGAAATATCCTTTATTTGCATGGGAGTATCATCTTTGTGTTTGCTTAACTCATAAATAGCTGCCAAACCATACACCCCCTTTGTTGAAATTAACGGCATAATAAACTCTTAATTTAGTGCTTGATTTAAATCTTCAATTAAATCAGCTGTATCTTCAAGTCCAATTGACAATCTAATTGTAACAGGACTAACTCCTGCTTTTTTTAGCTCCTCTTCACTTAGTTGTGAGTGAGTTGTAGAAGCTGGATGAACTATTAATGATTTACTATCACCGATATTTACAACAACACTAAATAGTTTTGCACTATCAATAACTTTTTTAGCCTCTTCAAAACTCTCTACTTCAAATGATATTAAACCACTTGCAAGTCCATTTTTAAAATATTTTTGAGCTTTATCAAAATATTTATCATCTTTTAATCCTGGATAAGAAACATTTTTCACTTTTTTATGTGATTTTAAAAACTGCGCAACTTTTAAAGCATTGCTTGAGTGTTTTTCAACTCTTAAACTTAAAGTCTCTAAACTTTGAATTAAAAGCCATGAGTTAAATGGTGCAGGAGTTGCTCCAATATCTCTTAATAGTGATAATCTAGCTCTTAAACAAAAGTTTGGAAGAGGAACATCTGTATATACAAGTCCATGATAAGAAGCATCAGGAGTTGAAAAGTGTGGATATCTTGCACTATTTTGTTTGAAAAACTCTGCTAAACCATCTCTTTCAACAATAATTCCACCTAAAGCTGTACCATTTCCACTTGTATATTTACTTGTAGAGTGAACAACAACATCAACTCCCCATGAAATTGGGTTAAATAGTGCTGCTGTTGCAACTGTGTTGTCACAAATTGTGATAATTCCATATTTTTTTGCTACTTCAACTATTTTTTCAATAGCTGGAATTGCAATTTGAGGGTTTGATAATGATTCAAAGAAGATACATTTTGTTTTATCATCAATTAAGCTCTCTAAATCACTAGCATCATCACTTTTAAAAGTTTTTACACTAATTCCAAATCTTTTTAATGTGAAATGAAACAGAGTTACACTTCCACCATAAAGTTTATCAGAGATTAAAATATTATCTCCAGCTTCTGCTATATTTGCAATTGAGTAGAAAACTGCACTAGCTCCACTTGAAGTAGCAAGTGCAGCAGCACCATTTTCAAGTTGAGCAAATCTTTGCTCTAAAATATCGTTTGTAGGGTTATTTAATCTTGTATAAATAGGTCCTAACTCTTTTAGTGCAAACAGATTTGCCGCATGCTCACTATCTCTAAACGCATAAGCTGTTGTTTGAGAAATAGGAATTGCCATCTCTCCATTTCCACTTTTTTTATCATATCCTGTGTGAATTGCTATTGTATCTTTTTGCATTTTATATCCTTTTTAAATTAATCAAGTTTAAATATGTTGGAATTATAATATCTTTTTTTTACAATGTCAAGCTTTTTAATCAAATTTATATAGATATAGAATATATAAGGCTTTTAATTAAACTATAGTTATTTAATCAACTTTATAAAACTAGTTAAGTAATATTTTGATAAAATACCAAGAAATCAATAATTAAGAAGATAAATTGATAAAGAAATATAATATTTTTAAAAAGCATAGAGTTAAATTTACAAGTCAAGATGAACCAACTATTTGGTTTGCAGTTTTTTATTAAAGGAAAATTTTGAAAATAGCAATAATAGGTGGTGGAGCTGCTGGAATAATGGCTGCAATCACTGCAAAAAGATTAAATAGAGATTTACAAGTAGATATTTTTGATGCAAACAAAAGTATAGGTAAAAAAATTCTTGCAAGTGGAAATGGAAGATGCAATATCTCAAATACCTCAATATCTTCAAAAAACTATTTAGGAGAGAATCCAACTTTTGTAGATTTTGCTCTAAAAGAGTTTGATTTTAAAGCATTTGAGAAATTTTGTAAAACTATTGGTCTTTTACTTGATATTAAAGAAAATAGTAAAGTTTATCCTCTTTCAAATGAGGCAAAATCTGTAACAAATCTTTTTTTATTAACTCTTGAGGAGTTAAATGTAAATATTTTTTGTGAACACTTTGTACAAAAAGTAGAAAAAAAAGATGATAAATTTCTTATTTATGCAAATGATAAAGAGTTTAAAACATATGATAAAGTTTTAATCTCAAGTGGCTTAGCTGCTGCTCCTCAACTAAATGCAACTCAAATTGGTCTTGAAATTGCATCAAGTTTTGGACACACTTTTAATCCTACATATCCAAGCCTTGTTGGACTTCAAACAAAAGAGACTTACAAAGGAAAACTTCAAGGAGTAAAAAAAGAGTGTAGTGTAGGATTGTATATAAATGGAAGTTTTGAAGAAGAGATTTTAGGAGATGTTCTGTTTACAGCTTATGGAGTATCAGGATTTGCTATTTTAGATATCTCTCAAAGAGCTGTTTTGGCTTTGACTCAATTTTATGATGTTGAACTTAGAGTTAATTTTTTTCCTAAAACAAATCCAAATGATTTGGCAAATCAAATACAAACTTTGTTTAAAAATTTACCAAAGCAAAAAGCAGTTGATATTTTAACTGGTATTGTATCAAATAAAATAGCTCCAATACTTTTAGAGATTTTTAAAATTGATATAAACACAAGAACAGATGATATAAATACAAAACAGATAAAATCACTTGCTCATCAGCTAAACTCATGGAGATTAAAAGTAGTAGATACTCAAGGATTTTCTCATGCGGAAGCTAGTGGTGGAGGAGTGCGAACTTGTGAAGTAGATAATAAAACTTATGAGAGTAAAATCGTAAGAAATCTATTTTTTGCTGGAGAGGTTTTGGATATAGTAGGAAATAGAGGTGGATACAATCTTCACTTTGCATGGGCTAGTGGTTATTTGGTGGGGAAAAATTTGGCAAATATTTAATCAAATATTTATAGATAAGCGAGTTAAAGCGAATTTATAAACAAATATAGATAAAATTTACAAATTAATTATTTATAAGGAAAAATTATGTTTAAAAACTTATCAACAAAAACAAAATTAGCTTTATTTCCAGCTATTTTTATAATAGCTACAGTTATAACAGCAATTATATATAGCTCATCTATTAGTTTTGTACAAGATAGAATTAAAAT
>NZ_JBAZAH010000034.1:0-18512 GCF_041672065.1 Aliarcobacter sp.
AGCTTCAATTCCTGCAATACTTTTAGCTTTGATGAATCTTGATATTGCATCAACTATATGGGTAATTGTACTTTATATGGTAATTAATATCTCTATTAGCAATATTTTAGAGCCAAAACTGATGGGAAAAGAGCTTGGATTATCACCTTTGGTAATATTTTTCTCTTTAATTTTTTGGGGTTATATTTTGGGAATTGTTGGAATGTTTTTGGCAGTTCCAATTACTATGACTCTAAAAATAGCTTTTGATTCAAACTCAAATAGCCGTTGGCTTGGTATTTTAATGTCTAATTTATCAAGAAAAAAATCTAAATCTAAATCTTAATATAAAATAGTTTATTTTAACTATTTTATATAATAACCTTGATCTAAATTTGTAAAAATAATATCTTTAGGGAGTTTCTTTCTAAGTCTTTTTACTAAACTTCTTATAGCATCAATAGTTTTATACTCTCTATCATAAACTACATCTTCAATTAAACTATAATTAACTATTGAACCTCGATTATCTACTAAAAGATTTAAAAACTGTTTCTCTTTTTTTGTAAGCTCTATATCTATATTTTTATATATTAATTTTTTTAATTTTAAATCAAAAAATAGTTCATCTTCAAGCTTAAATAATTCACCACTTTTATTATATTTTTTCAATTTAAAAAGTAGCTCTTGAATATTAAAAGGTTTTTTAATATAGTCATCACAACCCTTTTTATAAGCCTCTTCAATTGTACTTATATCAATATTTGCACTCATAATAAATACAATAGAGTTTGAATTCTCTTTTTTTATTCTATACATAAGCTCAATTCCATTTAAATTTGGAACAAATATATCTAAAATAAATAGGTCATAATTACTATTTATACTATCTAAAGCAACCTTTCCATCATAGAAACAATCAACTAAAAAAGATTCACTCTCAAGCATATCTTTTATTGATTCATTTAAAGAAAAATCATCTTCTAATAAAAAAACTCTCATTTTAATTCCCACTAAAAATTAATATTCGTTGAAAATATATCTAAATATATTTACATCTTTACTCTCAACCTCTATCGTAAAATTATACTTTTTACAAATATCACTTACAATTGCTAATCCCAAACCATGACCTCCAGTCGTTCTGTTCTCTCTATTATATTTTTTAAAAATATTTTTAGGATTCTCTATTTTTTGTCCAATAGAGTGAAACTCCAAAATATTTCCTTTTAATACTATTTTAATAATACTTCCAACTAAAGAGTACTTTATTGCATTTGAAATATTATTATCAATCAATCTATTTAACTCTATTATTCCCATCTTTAAATATAAATTATTATAAACAATCAGTTCTATTTTTCTATTTTGACTATTTGCAATGGTATCAAAATATTTTACTCTACTCTCTAAAGCTCTTTGAAGATTATTCTCTACTATTTCATACTCTATTTTATCTTTGGTGTGCAAAAAAGTCATATCTTCATATGAGTTTTCAAGAGTTTTTAAAGCTCCATTTATCTTTAAAGAGTATTTATCACTTCCATAAAGTTTCTCTCTTAATTGTGTATTAATTGTAATAATTGAAAGTGGTGTATTAATTTCATGAATAGAGTGTGCTATGAATTTATCTTTATAGCTTAAAAGAAGCTCAGTATTTCTTAAACTATATATTAAATAAATTGCAAAAGTTCCTATTATAAATGAGAGAAAAGATACAACTCTTAGATAAAAAATCTTCTCTAAATAGACTTTTTCATCAAAAACTATACAATATAAAATCTTTGCATCATCATATATTGGACTTGTTTGAACTAAATTATAAACTTTAAACTTTTTATCTTCATCTATCTTTTCAAAAGTAACAAAACTTTTATCTCCCAAAGTGTTTAAAAGCTCTCCACCTTTTTGAAATCTTTGTTGCAAATCCATAATTGTCTGTTTATAAGAGGGGATAGATTTAAATGCAAAATTACCTACATAATCATTTGATATTATATAAGCTATTGAGCTTGTTAAACTATCTTCACCATTAATTAACTCTTGAATTGCTTTAAGCTCTTCTATAAATCCATCATAAAAATATATTATTGTAAAATATCTTCCATCATCAAGTTTTGATACTGTATAACTTATAAATTGCAAAAACTCATTTGAATATTCAGGTATTACAACCCCTATTTTGTTACTCTTTAAATAGTTTAAAAAACCATTTTTTGCTATTGATAAATTTGTACCAATATCATAAAAAAGTGAGCTATCCTCTATTTTAAAACTACTATCTAAAATATAGACTTCATATCTTGAACTATTTTTTTCATCTAAAATATTTTTTATATCTATAACATCTAAACCTTTTTTAAATAATTTTAAAGCATCTTCATGACTACTTTTTATTGAATCTTTTTTTATATGATACTCATTTAAAATTTTTGTTAATAAAGATGAACTTTTATCTTTGATTTGAAAAAAAATTATCTCCTGATTTTTATTATTATTTATCTGAAAGTTCTGAAAAATTATAAAATAACCGACCATAGTAATGATTAGAAAAATCAAAATATTTAAAAAAAGGACTGTCGATGGTTTTGGCAGTTTTAAATTCATATTTCCTCCTGAAAGTTCAAAATTCTACAAAAATAGAGCTTTAAATGAGATTTTGACATTTGTTTGACATAACTGTTTGTTATTATTCTTCTGCCAAAATATTAATAGACAAGGAAATAGCTTTGGAAAACTTATTATTTTTTGATAACTCAGTTACTTTTTTTAGATCGGGGCAAAAATTATTATTTCATTTATTGAAGAAGAGTTTGAAGAAGATGATGGCGACGGTTGGATAAAGCTTTAATATTTAATTAATTGAGGCATACCTTATTCTATATTCATCTAATTATAAAAGTGGCTTAAATGCCACTTTTTTTATTCTATTTTATCTTATTAAGCGCAGTTTGAAGTCTTTTAAATCCTTCATCAATCTCATTTTTAGATATTGTTAAAGCTGGAAGAAGTCTTAATGTATTTTTACCTGCTTTTAAAACCATAACTCCAGACTCAAATGCTGTTTTGATTAAAAGTGACAAAGTATCACCATCTTTTACTCTTAATCCTCTCATAAGCCCTAGTCCAATGTTTGATATAAAAATCTCTTTATTATTCTCATATAACTCATCTAATTTTTTTGTATAGTAAATAATAGTTTCATCTAAAGTTCCACTATCTTTTAAATCCTCTAAAATATCTAAAACCTCTAAAGCAGCTGTTGTTACAAGATAGTTTCCACCAAAAGTGCTTCCATGATCACCAGCACTCCATATATCTTTATGTTTTGTTAAAACTGCTCCTATTGGAACTCCACCACCTAAACCTTTTGCTAAAGTTATAATATCTGGTTCTATTTCATATAAATTTGAAGCCAAGAACTCTCCTGTTCTATAAACTCCAGTTTGTACCTCATCTATTATTAGTAAAATATCATTTTGTTCTAAAAACTTCGCTAACTCTTGAATTTTATCTTTTGGAAAAGGAAAAACTCCACCCTCACCTTGAACAAGCTCAATCATCACTGCAACTGTTTCATCATCAATAGAGTTATAAATATCATCAATAGCACTATTATATGAGAAGCCTTCTGGGTATGGAGCAAATTTACTTTGGTGCATTGAACTTTGTCCTGTTGCTTTTACAGTTGTGATTGTTCTTCCATGAAATGAGTGCTCTAAAGTTATAATTTTATATCTTTTCTTCTCAAATTTCTCTCCATAAGTTCTAGCAATTTTTATAGCACCTTCATTTGCTTCTGCTCCACTATTTGAGAAAAATGTTCTAATATCATAACCACTTAACTCTTTAATCTTTTTTGCTAATTTAGCTTGTGGTTCTATTGCATATAAATTTGAAGTATGAGTTAAATTTAAAACTTGTTCATATATTTTATCTGCAACTCTTTTATTTCCATGACCTACACTACAAACAGCAATTCCTGAAGTAAAATCTATATAATCTCTGTTTTCATCATCATATAAAGTTGCATTTACACCTTTTTTAAAATTAACATAATTTCTTGCATATGTATGAAGAACATACTCTTTATCTAATTTTTCTATCTCTTTCATATCTTTCCTAATTTTTTACAATCTAAAGTTCTATTATATCTTTATTGCTATTAATTTTTGCTCCGTTTTCTCTTTAAACTTTTTCTTTTATATCTTTGATAATATTTTTTATAATGGCTTTTATAATTTTGTGGATATGTTCTATTTTTTGGTATATTATTGACTATAAATGCTATTAAAAATAAGATTATAGTTCCACTTAAAACTGGAATCAATAGATACAAATATCCTAAATCATGAACTTGAGAAGTCCCAACTACAGCAATAAGTGCAGTTGCACCTCCTGGTGGATGTAAGGTAAAAGTTAATTGCATAAATAAAATGGAAGTGGCAACTGCAATTGAAGATGCCAAAAGTAAATCTCCAGAAAAAAGTTTATAACAACTAACTCCTACAAAAGCACTAATTAAATGTCCACCTATTAAATTTTTTGGTTGTGCTAGAGGTGAGTTTACAGCTCCATATATTAAAACAGCACTTGCTCCAAAAGATCCTAAAACCAAACTTAAATCTAAATCACCTAAAAAGTTTTTGTGAAAAAATGCAATTGCTAATAGTCCCAAAAAAGAGCCTATCCAAGACCAAAAAAGATTTGATTTATCAAATAGCTCTTTATTGTTTTTTGCAAATAATTTATAAAAATATTTCATAATATAACCTCTAATTTTAAAAATCGTAATGGTAACAAAATTTTTACCATTTTTTTATGATTTATATCAACTATGGTACAATTTGGACATTATTTAAAAAGGATAGACTTTATGGGAATTTTAGAAGATTTAATAAAAAGAGCTGAAAATTCATGTGAGCTTTGTAAAAATCAAGAGAATTTAGACATTTTTGAGGTAAGCCCAAGTGATGGAAGTTTAGAAACATCTGCTTTATTATGTGAAAAATGTAAAAATCAGTTTGAGCAAAGTTGCGAACTTGACTCAAATCATTGGTACTGTTTAAGTGAATCTATGTGGAGTACAGTTCCAGCAGTTCAAGTTTTATCATATAGAATGTTAAAAAAACTTGATAATCAAGAGTTACTTGATATGATATATTTAGATGAAGAGACTTTAGAGTGGGCAAATAAAGGTCTTGAAAGCTTTGATGATAGTGTTGTTCAAAAAGATTGTAATGGTGTTGTTTTAAGTGCTGGAGATACAGTTACTCTTATAAAAGATTTAGATGTAAAAGGAGCTGGTTTTACTGCTAAAAGAGGAACAGCAGTTAGAAATATAACTCTTGGAAGAGAAGAGGGACAAATTGAAGGAAGAGTTAATGGTGTAAAAATTGTAATTTTAACTCAATTTGTAAAGAAAAACTAAAGAGAAATCTTTGGTTTTTCAATAATATAAAAATCAATCATAGCATTTAAAAGTGCTATTTTTGAAGCATTTTTTAACATCTCTAATGTAATATCTTTTTCAAAAATCTTTTTATCTTCAATCAATCTTGCTCTTGTAGTTCCATTTAGTAAACACTGTTTTGAAGTTATCCAAACTCCTTCATAAAATATAGCAATATTAGCAATACTTGTATCTGTTACAATACCATTTTTCAAAATAATTATCTCTTCACAACTATCTTTTTGTGAAAACAGATAATCCAATCTCTCTCTATTTAAATACTTTTTTGAATAATCTATACCATCATCAAAAATTACTTTAAAACTATTTATCTGCTTTTTTTTATAGGGGAAATATTGTACATCTAAAACCTCATTCTCATCATAAATGATTTTACATCTAAGAAGTTCATTACTAATTGGATTTATATACTCTTGAAGATTTAAATTTTTTCCAATAGTAAAAGCAACTCTTTTATTATGATAATCTAAATTAAAAATCTCAAAATCATCACACTTTATTGTCTCAAAAAACATAATTATCCTTTAAAATGGCAAATAGATTTTATCTATTAACTCTTTATATTCATCCTCAACCCTACTATCAGATGTTATTCCTCCACCACTTTTATAAAAAAGTTCTCCATCAATTTTTTCTATAAATCTAATTAAAACAAAACTTTGAAGATTTTTTCCATCAAAAACTCCAAAAATTCCTGTATAAAAACCTCTATTATAATTTTCTACTTTTTTTAAAATATCAATAGTTGATTTTTTTGGAGTTCCTGTAATACTTCCAGCTGGAAGAAGAGCTAATAAAATATCACCTAAATTATCACTCCAATTATCATCTAACTTTCCAGATATTTTTGAGCTTGTTTGAAGCAATGTTTTTTTATTGGTTTTAATCTCATCAATAAATCTAAACTCTTCAACTTCTATACTTTTTGCAACTTTTCCCAAATCATTTCTTAGTAAATCTACAATCATAGTGTGTTCTGCTAACTCTTTTGTACTATTTAAAAGAAGCTCTTTTGAATCTTTTATAGATTTATCAATAGTTCCTTTCATAGGATAAGTATAGATTTTATCATCAACTATTTCTATAAACTTTTCAGGACTAAAGCAGACAAAATTTGTTTTTTTTAGTTTGACTCTTAATTTTAAAAGTGAATTTGAAGTTTTATAAATATGATTTAAACTTAAATTTGTATCTATTTTTGTTTGAGAACTTAGATTTGCAAGATATGTATTTCCAGCTCTTATTTGCTCTTGAATAGTTTTAAATTTCTTATTATAACTCTCAAAATCTATTGGATATTTTTTAAAAAAATATTTTTTACTATTTTTTTGATTTTTAATTTTTGAAGAGATTTTATATCTAATTTTTTTTGATTTTTTATCTAATTTTTCAATATGAAGTTTTTTTAAATCATAAGATATCAAAAAAAGAAATGGCTCTTTACAAGAGCCATAAAGATTTAGTTTTTTTTTAATTTTTTCTATTTTCACTTAAGATTTTAAAATTAGTTTTTTCAAAATAGAAGCTCTTATTGCAACTCCATTTGTAACTTGCTCTAAAACTTTACATCTTGGGTGCTTTAAAACATCATCTGTAATATCAATATTTCTATTAACAGGACCTGGATGAAGAAGTAAAAACTCTTTTCTATTCATCAACTCACTTGTAATACAAAAATCTTTTGCATACTCTTGAAGTGACTCAAAGTATGTTATATTGTGACGTTCAAGTTGACTTCTTAAACTCATAACAATATCCATATCATCTATTACTTCTTGAATTGTATTAAACTGTTTAAACTCATCTCCTTCATATTTAAAACAATCAGGAGCTACTAAATTTACATCTATTCCAAATCTAGGAAGTAATCTTCTATTACTTCCAGCAACTCTTGAATTTCTAACATCTCCCACAATTGCTATTTTTTTACCTTCAGTTTCTCCACCAAAATATTCATTAATTGTAAAAAGGTCTAAAAAAGCTTGAGTTGGGTGTGAGTGTCTTCCATCTCCTGCATTGATAATAGGACAATCTACATACCCTATTAAGCTCTCTGGAAGTCCATGAACACTGTGTCTTATTACTATTGCATCTGGATTCATCGCATTTAAGTTTGAAACTGTATCGTACATAGTTTCACCTTTTTTTTGAGATGAAGTTCCAACATCTAAATTTACAACCTCAGCTCCAAGCCTTTTTGCAGCAATTTCAAAAGATGTTCTTGTTCTTGTAGAGTTTTCAAAAAATAGTGTTACAATAATTTTGCCTTCTAAAACTTTACTAAGCTTTCCCTCTTTAAATGCTCTAGCATCTTCAAAAATAGCCAAGATTTCATCTTTAGTGAAGTCGGAAGTTCTTATTAGGTGTTGCATTTTTTTCCTTTGGTTTTAGTTTGGAATATTAGCAAAAAGCTCTTTAAACAAAATTGAGTATAATCATAATATTTTACTATAGGAGTTAATAATTGAAACTACAATTTACATTTATAATTTTATTTACATTTTTATTTTTTGGTTGTTCTTCAAAACCTTTAGATCCTGTTGTTTTTGATAGAGTTGATAAAAAAATATCATATACAAAAGATATAAAACCAATTTTTGATAGTCGTTGTGTATCTTGTCACTCATGCTACAACTCACCTTGTCAATTAAAAATGGAGAGTTTTGCAGGACTTGATAGAGGAGTTACAAAAGCTTTAGTTTATGATACTAGAATAAATGCGAGTTCTCCTACAAGATTATATGTTGATGCAAAAGATACAAATGAGTGGAGAGAAAAAGGTTTCACATCTGTTTTAGATAAAGATTTAGATAATAATGAATCAATTATGATGCAATTTTTATTTCAAAAAGAGTTAAATCCACAAATTGTTGGTAACTACTCTCCTGAAACAGATAAATTAACTTGCTCTCAAAATCAAGATGAGCTTGAAGAGTATTTTGAAAAAAATCCACACAAAGCTATGCCTTATGGTTTTCCAGCTATTAGCAAAGATGAGTATAACCTAATAATGACTTGGCTTGATGAGAATGCAATTGATGATACAAAAGTATCTATAACAAATTTTGAAAAAAAACAGATAAAAAAGCTTGAAGATTTTTTAAACAACTCTTCAATAAAACATCAAGTAACTGCTAGATATATCTATGAACATCTATTTTTAGCAGATATCTATTTTGAAGAGAAAAGTGGTAATTTTTTTGAGTTAATTCGTTCAAAAACTGCATCTCCTTTTGAACCTGAAATTATTCCTACAACATTTCCTTACGATAAAATAGATGAACCATACTATTATAGAGTTAGAATTAGTGAGCAAACAAGAGTTCATAAAACTCATATGCCATATAAAATTGATGATAAAAAATTAGCACTTTTTAATAATTTATTTATAAAAGCAAAATGGAATGAAAAACCATATATGCCAAGTTTTGATAAAACTAAAGCACCAAATGCACTTGAGGTGTTTAAACAAATTCCTGCAAAAAGTAGATATCAATTTTTATTAGAAGATGTATATTTTTTTGTAAATACATTTATTAAAGGTCCTGTTTGTAAAGGTCAAATTGCACTCAATGTTATTCAAGACCATTTTTGGGTTGCATTTATGGATCCAAAATATGATTTAAGTGTAGTAGATAAAGAGTTCTTAGAGCAAAATTTAAAAAACTTAGAGATTCCAAATCAACTAGGAGAAGATCCTTCTTTATATTCAACATTCAAAAATTTAGGGCACAAAGATGAAGTTTTAGCATATTTTAAAAATAAAAATGAAGTTTATAATAAACACTACAAAGATGGATTAAAACTAGAGTATTTAAGAAAGAGTAAAAAAGATGACTCTATTTTAACAGTTTATAGACACTTTGATACAGCATCACTTCACAAAGGTGCTTTAGGGAATACTCCAAAAAATATGTGGGTTATAGATTTTCCACTATTAGAGCGTATTTACTACTCTTTAGTTGCTGGTTTTGATGTTTATGGAAATACAGCACATCAACTTCTTGTAAGAACTCATATGGATAGATTAAGAGTTGAAGGTGAGAGTATGTTTTTAGAGTTTTTACCAAAAGCAACAAGAGATGGATATTTTAACTCTTGGTATTTAGG
The DNA here is from genome assembly GCF_041672065.1 of Aliarcobacter sp. NCBI lineage: Bacteria > Pseudomonadati > Campylobacterota > Epsilonproteobacteria > Campylobacterales > Arcobacteraceae > Aliarcobacter > Aliarcobacter sp. The sequence continues at coordinate 9,563 of NZ_JBAZAH010000034.1, forward strand.
TTGGTTGGCTCAATATCTTACAACTTATCTTCCATCACAAAATGAGACAGCTATTGATTTTTATACTAAAGATTACAAAAAAGAGTTAATTTCTAAAATTCTAAAATATACAAATACTCCAATAGATTCTATAAACTATACTTATGAAAAATATACTCCAAGTGAAATAAGAAGTAGTTATAAAAACAAAAAAGAGATTGAAGAGGGATTTAAAGCTCTATCACTACCAAATAGTCAAAATTTTACAAAATATTTTACAGGTTCTGACACAAATGCAACTTTAATTAGAATAAAACTAAATGATGGTTCAAATTTAGTTTACTCTATGGTTATAAATAGATGGCATGATAATGTAGCTTTGATGTTTAAAGAGGAGTCAAGATTAGATCCTTCAAAAGATGATATAGATTTTGTTGAAGGATTTGTAAGTGCCTATCCAAATATGTTTTTTATAATAAATCAAGATGATATTCCAAGTTTCTTTAACTCTTTAAAAAATTTTAAAAATAGCACTGAGTGTGTAAAAAACATATCAAGATTTGCAATAAATAGAGCAAATCCAAGTTTTTGGGAACACTACGATTGGTTTACAAAAGAGTTTGAAAAATCAAATCCAATTGAGTTTGGATTATTTGATCTAAATAGATACTATCACAAAGCTATTAATGAAAATATTGATTAAAAGAGGCTTATTCAGCCTCTTCTATACTTCCTACTGGTTCTAAAATTGCTAAATAATCTTTGAATCTTTTTTGTCCAAGACTGTTTTGTTTGTAATCATTTATTAATTGTCCTACATAATCAACAACTTGTGTTGCTGGAATTTTAACACCAACTTTTCTTGCTATTCTACTTTTAGTTGTTCCTTCTAAATTTCCACCTAATAAAACTTCATAACCTTCAATTCTCTCACCTTCGTGTCTCATCATACAACCAACAAAACCAATATCAGCAATTTGTGGATGAGAGCATGTATTTCCACAACCAGCAATTGCAATACTTAAATCTTCAACAAAATCTGGGAATTTTTGTTCCAACTCAAGCACAACTTTTTTTGCATACTCTTTAGTTTCTGTTATTCCAAATTTACAGAACTCTTTTCCTGTACATGATTGCAATCTTGCTCTAAATGGATTTGGTTTATATGGATATCCTAAGGCTTGAAACTCATCTGCTAAAGCTTGAACTACATCATCTTTTACATCATAAACTATAAAGTTTTGAGTTCCAGTTAATGCAACTCCACCAGCACTATATTTTTTACAAATCTCATAGAATTTTACAAAATCATCACCTGCAACTCTTCCTGAGTTTGTTGCAAAACCTACATATGAAAGTCCATTTTGCTTCTGTTTGTTTATTCCAAAATGGTTTCTATTTTCATAAGATGCAACAATTGGAGCCTCTAAACCATCTTGAAGTTTATATCCGATTACTTTCTCAATCTCTTCAACAAACTTCTCTATTCCCCAATCATTTAAAAGATGTCTAACTCTTGCTTTATTTCTATTATCTCTATTTCCATGATCTCTAAAAATCTCTGCACAAGCAACAGCAACATCTAAAACTTGATTTGGTTTAACATACTTATTTGCTCTAGTTGCTATCTGCTTAGATTTTGATAATCCTCCACCAATAGTTAAATCAAAAACAACCTCACCATTTTTTGTCTTAATAGCTGTAAAAGCAGCATCTTGAATCTCATGAGCAGCACAATGACATTTGCAACCACTAATTCCTATTTTATACTTTCTTGGAAAGTTACAAAATCTATCGTCATTTTTATCAAAATAGCTATCAACCTCTTTTAATAAATTTTGAACATCATAAATCTCACCCTCATCAATTCCACTAACAGGACAAGTCATAATAGGTCTTGGTCCATCACCTGATGCCATTCTTGAAGTTAAATTTACTTCACCCAACATATCAAAAATAGCTGGTATATCTTTAATCTCTATATAATGAAACTGTACATTTTGTCTTGTTGTAAAATCTACTAAACCTTTTGCATACTTTACCCCAATTTCACTCATAACTCTTAGTTGCTCTAAATTCATTCTAGCATCAACTAATTTTATTCTTTTCATAAAATATTTTTTATCTTCTAATCCATCTTTGTTTACATGAGGATACATTCCATACCATTTAAGTAAACCAATATATTCATCTTTTAAAGGGATTCCTTCAAGTGCCTCTTTATATAAATCATCTATTACTCTAAGAGGATTTCTTGATGCTTTTAACTTCTCAAGTTCTGATAACTCTGCCATTTAATATTCCTAATTTAAAATTAAAATTATGAAAGTATATCAATCATACTTTAAATATAGATTAATATAATCTTGATTAATTTAATAAACAATTCTATTCAAAAAATATTTAAGCAAATTTTTAGGATAAAAACTAATTTTTTAGTCTATAATTCCACCCATAGAGTAGTTTTATCTATTCTAAAAATTTCTAGGAGATACCCTTGAATGCTTCATTTTTAAATGAGCAAAAAAATTTTAATCTATTTTTAGATTTACTAAAACAACTTATTCGTGTTCCTTCTGTTACAGGTGCTGAGCACTCATTTTTACTATATTTAAAAAGAGAACTTGATGAACTTGGTGTTAAAACAGAGCACTATGATGGTCTTTTAGTAGCTATTGGTAAAGAGCCAGAAAATGGATTTTTGAGCGCTCATATTGATAGGCACGGGGTTATTTGTACAGGTCCAAATGAGTTTCAATTTGCAGCTTTTTTGGCAAAAAATCGATCTGACTTAAGAGGAAACTCTCTTTCTGAACAAACTTTTCAACAAATCTCAAAACGATATATAAATCAAGGTGTTCACGCATATGATCCTTTTAGTGGTTCATATTTAGGAACTGGTAAAATAAAAGATGCCTTTTTAAAAGAGGAGATAAACAACTTAATCTTTGAAATAGATGGACTTTCACATCTTCTTCCAGGAACTCCAATTGCATTTATAGATAAACTAAAACAAGATGGCAATCTAATCTCAGCTCAACTTGATAATGTTATTAGTGCTGCAATTATTCTTTTTTTATATCAAAATGGTTATGAAGGTACAGCTTTTTTTACAGCTCAAGAGGAGGCTGGGAAGAGTTGGAGATATATAAATGAGTGGTTTAAAAAGAATAAAGTATCAACTGATAAATTAATTGTTTTAGATACAAGTCCTTATGAATCAAGACAAGAAGCCGATAAACAAATGGTTGTATTAAGAAACAAAGATGTAAATGCAAGATTTAAATCACCACTTTTAGATGAGATAAAAAAGTTTTGCAAAAAAAATAAAATAACATTTTCTTGTAAAGATAAATTTATAACTGAAAAGAATAAAAAAAGAGTTCAAGAGGGATTAAAACCAATTAGTATTGGAAGTACAGAACTAGGAAGAATTATTATGGAGTCTAATAAAAAGATTCAGGGTACAACTTTGCAAATACCCACAACTGGTTACCATACTGTTGATGAAACAGCAAATATTTTGTCTGTTAAATCTATCATTTTTATTTTAAGCAGTTTTTACATAAAAACTAAAAATATTTAAACAAGAAGGAAAAAATGAATTTAGCTATTATTTATGAATTAAGAGCAAACGATGTTAAAGAAGAGGACATTGAACTTATTATGAATAGAGTAAAAAATAGATTAAGCGAAGAGAATATTGATAAAGAGCTTGTAAAACTTGGTTATCCAAAAATATTTACAGTTGATTATGATGACTATGATAACTACAATTATGCTGATGATAGCTACTCTCCTAGCTCTAAGGGAAGTTTTGACGAAGATTAATTTAATAGATATTTTAGAAAAAAAGACGCTACTTAGTAAAAATATTATTGAAAATATAATAAAACTTTTGGATGAGGGGTGTACAATTCCCTTTATCGCAAGATATAGAAAAGAGTTTACAAATAGTGCAACAGATGAACAGCTTAGAGATTTTGAAGAGATTTTTGAATACTCAAAAAAACTCTTAAATAAAAAAGAGGATATAAAAAATCTCTTAAAAGAGAGAAATTTTTTAAATGAAAATATAGAAAAAAGTTTAGATGAAGCTACAAGCTTACAAGCTTTAGAAGATATTTACTCACCATTTAAAGATAAAAAATCATCAAGAACTTCAAATGCTATTGAAAATGGTCTTGAACCATTAGCAAATATAATTCAAAGTATGAGATATAGCAAACTTGAGTGTGAACAAAAAGCAAAACAGTTTTTAAATAAAAATATAAAAACTACTCAAGATGCTATAAGTGGTGCAAAAGATATAATTGCCCAAAGATATGCTGATGATTTTAGATCTAAAGATATTGTTAGAAATTTAATAAATAATTGGGGAATCTTAGAAGTAACTGCTACAAAAGAGTTTGATAAAAGTGGTCTTTATGCCTCTTTTGCAAATACAAGTGAAAAAATAAAATATATAAAACCTCATAGAGTTTTAGCAATTTTAAGAGCTGTAAACGAAAAACAACTAAATATAAAAGTTGAAATAGATGAGAACTATATTTTAGAAAATATAAAAAAGTATAAAATAAAACCAGATGCACATGATTCAAAAGAGTTAGTATTTGAAGGTTTTAAAGATGGACTAAAAAGATTACTCCTTCCAACACTAAAAAGAGAAGCAATAACAAATTTAAAAGAAAAAGCAAGCAAAGAGGCAATTGAGCTTTTTGGAAAAAATCTAAAAGAGCTACTTCTAACTGCACCTCTTCTAAATCAAGTAATTCTTGGAGTTGATCCTGGATATAAAAGCGGATGTAAATTAGCAGTTATAAACGAAGATGGTCAATTTTTAGATAGTAGTGTTATTTATCCAACAAAACCAAAAGAGGATTTAATAAACTCATCAAAAATAGTTTTAGATTTAATCAATAGATATAAAATCACAAGCATAGCTATTGGAAATGGAACAGCAAGTAAAGAGACAGCAACTTTTATTGACAATCTAATAAAAGAGAATAGATTAGATGTTAATTATGCAGTTGTAAGTGAGATTGGAGCTAGTGTTTATTCAGCTTCAAAAATTGCATCTTTGGAGTATCCAAACCTTGATGTAACAATTAAAGGTGCTATATCTATTGCTCAAAGATTAAGAGATCCAATGGCAGCATTGGTAAAAATTGATCCAAAATCTCTTGGAATTGGTCAATACCAACACGATGTAAATCAAAAAGAGTTAGAGAAAAAACTTGAAAATATTACTATTGATTTAGTAAATAAAGTTGGAGTTGATTTAAACTCTGCTTCATACAAACTACTCTCTTTTGTATCTGGAATTAGTGAAAAAATGGCTTTAAATATTATTGAACATAGAGAAAAAATCAAAAAATTTAGCTCTAAAAAAGAGCTTTTAAATGTAAAAGGTATTGGAGCAAAAGTTTATGAACAGTGTGTTGGATTTTTAAGAATAAAAGATGGCTTATCAATTTTAGATAATACCTCTATTCATCCAGAAGATTACGAAATTGCTTTAAAACTTCAAAAAAATTATGATATCAATGATATAAAAGAGTTTGAAGATATTGCAAAAAGCTTAAATATTTCAACTATAAAGTTAAAAGATATTATAAAAGAGCTCTTAAATCCAGGTCTTGATGTAAGATTTGAATTTAATAGTGTTAAATTTTCAAATGATATTTTAGATATAAATGATTTAAAAGAGGGATTTATTTTAAGTGGAGTTGTAAGAAATATTACAGATTTTGGAGCATTTGTAGATATTGGAATAAAAAATGATGCCCTACTTCATATATCACAAATTAGCCAAAAAAGAGTATCTCATCCAAGTGATGTTTTAAGTATAAATCAAAATTTAGAAAATTTAAAAGTAATAGCTGTAGATTTAGAGAAACAAAGAGTATCTTTGAGTTTAAAATGAATTGATTTTTGTTAAGATAAATATCTTTTTTATTAATTATAATTCTATTAAAAAAGGATATTTATGGAGTATCTATTAGTCCAAACAGTTCATCTATTATGTGCAATAATTTTTGTAGGTTTTATTTTTGCAGATATATTTATATTTCCAGCAGTTAAAAAAAAGTTTGGTCAAGAGGCTTATGATAACATGATAAGTGCTATTGTTGGTCGTGGAATTATAATCTATCCCTTAGTTGTAATTATACTAATATCAAGTGGTATATATATGTTTACAAACTATATTAATAAAGAAGTTGGGTATTTTAATAGCTCTTTACAAATACTTTTATGGATAAAACTCTTTTTTGTTTTACTAATAATTTTGGGAGTAGTTTATACAATTTTTTGTAAAGTAGCAAAAATTGAACCAGTTTCGTTTATGAAACATTTTCACGCTTATGCTTTGCTTCTCTCAATTGCTATTGTTGTGATTGCAAAACTTATGTTTTTTTTATAAATTTTACTCATCAAATAGTATTTGAACACCATACTGGGGGTGAAGGATTACTTTTTTAAAGTAATCCTTTCTCTCTTTTTGTCCAAATCTTTTTTGAGTTTTAAATTTTAATTCAAGCTCTTCATTGTTTAATAAAGCTCTTATTTCACTATGTTTTAAATAGTGTCCATATCTACTTAAGGCATTTTGCCAAATTCTAAACGAACACTTTGAAGAGCTTGAGAGTTCAAAAAACTCTCCATCTTCGGTAATCCAAGAGGCGTTTGAACAAGCATAAAGCTCTACTTTTTTGCCTCTTACCTCTTTTTTTCTAATCTCTATTTGTCCATCATCACAATATGGACATTTTCCTAAAAACATATTTAGTTTTTAAAAGCTATTACTTCTACTTCAACTAAAACATTTTTTGGTAATGTTTTTACGGCAACTGTACTTCTAGCTGGTGCTGATAAAACTTGAAAATACTCTCCATAAACTTCGTTGAAAGCAACAAAATTATCCATATCTGATAAAAAACAAGTTGTTTTAATAACATTATCAAAAGAGCTTCCAGCCTCTTGTAAAATAGCTTTTAAATTCTCCATAACTTGTCTTGTTTGCTCTTTTATTCCACCACTTACAACTTCCATTGTAGTTGGATTTAATGCTATTTGTCCCGATGTAAAAATCAACTCTCCAAAATTAACTGCTTGATTATATGGTCCAATTGCACTTGGAGCTTTTGTTGTACTTATAATATGTTTCATATTTCTATCCTTTAATTTTTAAAGTGTCTATTATATTTAGTTTTTGCTTTCTTTTACAAAAAACAACTCAAACTGATTTTTCAAATGAGATAAAATTTCATCTTCACTTTTATATAATCCTTGACCACTCAATGCTGATTTTACAATAGTTTTTGTGTAATCATGAATATCACTTCTCATAAACATTTCATCTAAATCTAGCCATATAGCTTCACTAATCTCCTCTTTATCTTTTACATCTATTTTTAAACTTTTTGGCTTTGCAAGACATAAAACATATAGATTTGATTTATGAAATTGATGTGGATAAAAATGTCCTACAGATACAATTCTAAGAAAATCTACAACAACACCAGTTTCTTCAAAAACTTCACGACTCAAAGCTTGAGATATCATTTCAGCATCATCAATATGTCCACCTGGAAGCTTATAATACTCATTTCTAATTATCTCTTTAATTAATAAAATCTCATTTTTACTATTTATTACAACAGCACCTACTCCTAAAGTATGATTTGCCAAATTTGGAACTATTGCATTCTCTTTTAAAACTTTCACAAGTAATATATAATCACTATTGCAAGAGTGAAAAGTAAAACCAAACTTTGTAGCAATTGGGATAAAATCTGATTTTTTTATATCTATATAGATCCAAATTAAATTTTTATTATCTTTTACATTTTGTATTAAATCTTTTAAATTCTGTTCAAAATCCAAAATATCTTTTGGCAAATCTTCACTTAAAATTGTAATTCCATTGTATGGGTCAAGACTTGTTTTAAAATTTGCTATATATTCAATACTTGTTTTCAATTTAATTCCTTTATACATATCTAATTGGAAGATAAAAATCCAAAATAAACTCACCATCTAAACTTAAAAAATGATTCTTCTCATAAATCGTATAAGATGGATTTGTTGTTGTTTCATAACCACTATCTATTAACCAAACATGATAAACCCACTGTATTAGTTTTATTACATCTCCATACTTTCCACTTAAACTAAACTTTGCATAAATTCCCTTTGGAATATCCAAAGTTGGAAGGGATAAATCTTTTAACTCTTCATTTTCATCCAAAACTGCAATTGCAATATATTGGCAATCTTCAAGTGGAGTAATAATTGGATTATCATGATGCAGTGCCATCTGTTTATAAGATTTTATATCATTTGTATAAATCCAAGTTTGAAGCTTTGCCCATGTTTTTTTAATAGATTTATCATAACCTTTATGCCTAATATAATATCCTCTCATCTGTGGCATTTTAACAATTGTTGGCTCAATATTTGAAAAATCTAAATCATTACTAATTGATATTTTCTCAATAATTTTATTTGAATACTCTTTATAACCACAATTTTTCCACTCTTTTGGTGTCATAGAAAATCTTTGTTTAAAGGCTCTTAAAAAAGATGTTTGTGAACTATATCCAGTCATATTTGAAATATCAGTGATTGTTGAAAACTTATTTGTAATTAATAGGTTTGCAGCTTTTTCAAGTCGTATTGACTTAATGCTTTCATAAATATTTTTTCCAAACTCCTCTTTGAAGACTCTGTGAAGATGAAACTTACTAATATCTAATTGTAAACTTAAATCATCTATATTTATATTTGTATCAATATATTTATAAATGTAGTTCATTACATCATTTGCAATTTTTGCTCTTTTTTCATAAGTAGATTTTTTCATAAAGTATTATATCAATAAATGTATATGTTTTTAGCAATAATTGATAATTATAAAAGCATTTTTTGTAAAGTATTAATATTTTTATTGATGTAAAATTTTAAAAAT
>NZ_JBAZAH010000035.1:0-18465 GCF_041672065.1 Aliarcobacter sp.
AAATATTTTATCTAAATTTTATAAATTTTAAGTTTATTTTTTAATAAAATCAATCATATCTGTGAAGTCTTAAGTCACAACAGTGAGTTGCCTCTTCTACTAATAATCTTCCAATTTCAGCATGTGCATGAACAAATTTTTTAATTTTTAAATCATTTAAAATATGTCTTTCTTCTAATGATTCATATTTTAAAATAATATTTGCATCTGGACAATATTTTAATATGGCATCACAAATAAGTATTTTTTCATGTATTTCATTAATAGTTATTATAATACTTGAACTATCTTCCACTTTTAAAGCTTCTAAAACTGATTTTTTATCTAAGTGACCAAAATATGCTTTATAACCCATTTTTGTTGCAACTTGAATTTGTCTAATATCATTTGAAACAATTACAAAAGGCATATTTCTATCTGATAAATCTCTAGCAACAACTCTTCCTAAAATAGAGAATCCACAAACTATAATATGATTTTTTTCATCAACTTTAATATCATCAACTCTTAAATTTTTTGCAAACAGAGTTGATATTTGAGATATTTTATTTAGTAAAAATGGTGTTAATATTATTGAAATAATTGAAACCAACATTAAAAAACTAGCTGTATTTTCATCTATTATATTTTTGTTTGAAGCTAAAGTCAAAATAACAAAAGAGAACTCACCAATTTGACAAAGAGCAATAGCTGTTTTAATAGATGTATCTGCATCTGAGTCTCTTCTAATAATTAGATATACAACTAAAGCTTTTATAATCATAACTAAAAGAAAAATTCCTAAAACTATATGAATATTCTCTAAAAAATATACAATATCTATTTTTGTTCCAACAGCAAAGAAAAATGTTCCTAATAACAGATCTTTAAAATTTGATATATCTGATTCAACTTTTATATTAAATTTTGTATCAACAATAATAACTCCAGCCAAAAAAGCTCCAAGTGAGTATGTAAAACCTAAATATTCTGCAAGTAAAGAAGCACCTACAACTATTGATAAAACTGCTCCTATAAATATCTCATCGATTCTACTATCTGATGCAAATTTTAAAAGCCAAGTTATAAGATGCTTTCCTACAAAAAACATTAAAACTGTTATTATAAGTGCAGATATTACAGTTTTTAAAAGAACCTCTTGAATAGACAAATTGTCATTTGTTAAAAATGATATTAAAAGTAGTATTGGAATAACTGCTAAATCTTGAAAAATTAAAATAGCAGTTGATTTTTCTCCATAAGGTGTATAGATATCTTTTGAGGATTTTAAATATGGTAAAACAATTGCAGTTGAAGATAAAGAGAAAGCCAAAGATACAATTAAAGCTATCTCAATTGATAACTCAAAAATAAAATAAGCTATTATGTAAATTAATATAGTGCTTATTACAACTTGCAAAAATCCATTTATTAAAAGAATATCTTTCATCTTTTTAATTTTGCTAAGACTCATCTCAAGACCTATTGTAAACATTAAAAATACAATTCCAAACTCACCAATAGTCTCTAAATTTTTAACATCAACTCCATTAAAATGGAAAGCATAACCAATAATAACACCTGTTAATATGTACCCAATAATATGAGAGATCCCAAATCTTTTAAAAATAATATTTAAAGTAGTTGCTATAAAAATAGTAAAGAAAAGGGTAATTAAAAAATGTTCCATAATGTCGCTTAAATTTTTGAGATTTTATTTATTAAAAAATAGAAGATATTAATATCTTCTATTTTTATATAAGAAGTCTATTTTTGAACAAACTCTTTAATTCTATTTATTCCATCTTCTAAAGCTTTCATACTTGTAGCAAAAGATAATCTAGCATAACCTTCCATTCCAAATGCAAGTCCTGGAACCAAAGCTACACCTTTACTTTCAAGTAAATCAGAACAAAATTTCATAGAGTCATTTGAGAACTCTTTAATATTTATAAATAGATAAAAAGCACCATCAGGATCATAACAAGATAGATTTTTTATACTATTAATAGCTTTAACAGCAAAATCTTTTCTCTTTTCAAACTCTACTCTCATCATCTCAATATCTTTGTCAGCTTCACCTAAAAGTGCAGGAATTGCTGCATATTGAGTAATTGAGTTTATATTTGAAGTTGCTTGCCCTTGAAGTTTTGTAATAGCTTTTGCAACTTTTACATCAGGAACAGCTAAATACCCAAATCTCCATCCAGTCATAGCAACTGATTTACTAAGTCCATTTACAGTTATAGTTCTATTATATAAATCTTCACTAACTTCAGCAGTTGCAGTGAATTTTTTACCTTTATAACTTAGCTTTTCATACATTTCATCAGAAATAACAATAATATCACTACCTTTTAAAACTTCTCCAAGAGCCAATAATTCATCTTTTGAGTAGATTGCTCCTGTTGGATTTGATGGAGAGTTTAGCATTAAAATTTTTGTTTTTTTAGTAATTACTTTTTTTAATTGTTCTGGTGTAATTTTAAATTCAGTTGTTTCATCTGTTTCAATAAATACAGGAACTCCACCACTATAAACAACAAGTTCTGGATAAGTAACCCAATATGGACTTGGAATTATAACTTCATCACCATCATCAATTAATGCTTGTGCTAAATTAAATAAAGAGTGTTTTGCACCATTACTTACAACGATTTTATCAATACTATAATCTAAATTATGATCTCTTTTTAGCTTAGAAGCAATAGCTTGTTTTAGCTCTTTTATTCCTTCAACTGCTGTATATTTCGTCTTACCATCATTGATAGCTTTAATTGCGGCATTTTTTACAATTGCTGGAGTATCAAAATCTGGTTCTCCTGCACTAAAACTTAATATATCTTTTCCTTGTGCTTTTAATTCATTTGCCAAAGCTGTAATTGCCAAAGTAACAGAAGGAGCTAACTTATCCATTCTACTTGCTATTTTCACGATAGTATCCTTAAAATTTATCTCATTATAGATATACTATAAATTTGCGAATATTATCAAAATTTACTTAAAGGCTCTCTTTGAATTTTAAAATAGAACTAAACAATTTCTTAGTTGATGTAGAACTACAAAATAAAAAAAATATAAAACATTGCTATTTAAGAGTTTTAAGCGATAATCTAATCCAAATTAAAGCAAATAGATATTTTACAATTTTAGATGCAAAAGATTTAATATATAGAAAAAAAGATTGGCTAATTGAAAATATTCAAAAACAAAATAGTAAAAAATTAAAAGAAAATGAGTTTTTATATTTTGGAGAAAAAAAATTATTAAGTGATTTTTTAATAAAAGATTTAGATAAATTTTATAAAGAAGAGATTCAAAAAATTATTCCTTCTTTAGTTGAAAAGTATTCAAATTTAATGCAACTATATCCAACAAAAATATCATATAGAAAAAATAGAAGAACTTGGGGTTCTTGCAACTTTAAAAATGAATTAAATTTTAATATTTTATTGGCAAAGTACCCTATTTTTATAATTGAATATATTGTAATTCACGAATTAGCACATATTCAACACAAAAATCACTCAAAAGATTTCTACTTTTTAGTAGAGAAATTCTCTCCAAATTATAAAAAAATAGAGAAGTTTTTTAAGACTCTTTTATAATTGATCTTATCTCTTCAAATTTTTTATAAATATTTTCACTCTTTGCCCTATTTTCAAAGATTGCATAACTTTTTTCTTTATATTTTGGGCTATTTTGTTCAAAATTTTGCTCTTTTTTTTCAACTACATTTGATACAAAAAAAGAGAAATTTGTAATATTTTCAAAATTTACCATCTTTAAAAGAGCTTTTAAAGTTGCTTTATTGTGCTCAAATTCCACTTTGTAAAGTTGATGAGTTAGTACAAAATGCATAGTTTGATTCTTAACATATACAAATTTTATGCCACTTTTTAATTTTAAAGGTAGTATATTTACAAATCTTTTTATATCTAAAAAGGTATTTACTTTATTAAAGTTAGGATCAAGTGCAATATGACTAAGAATTTGATTAATATTTTTCATGGCTTAATTATAGCTAGTTTTTTATTTAGTTTAAGTGGTTGTGGCTATAAAGCAGACCCTAGATATTCAGCTCCTGCTGAAAAAACTCAAAACCAATGATTTATGATTATATAATTGTTGGTTCTGGAGTTGCTGGTTTAAATGCTGCTAGACTTTTACCAAAAGATAAAAAAGTCTTAATTCTTGCAAAAATGCTTCCTTGGAACTCAAATACATTTTGGGCACAAGGTGGAATTGCAGCAGCAAAAAACAAAGATGATATAGAGCTTCATATAAAAGATACTTTAGAAGCTGGTGCTTTTTATAATAACTATGAGGCTGTAAAAACTCTAAGTGAAAACTCTTTATTAGTAATTGATGAACTTATTAAAAGTGGAATGCAGTTTGATAAAGATAAAGATGGAAATCTGTGTTATACAAAAGAGGCTGCTCATAGTACAAATAGAATTTTGCACTCAAATGGTGATGCAACAGGTAGAGAACTTCATCTTTTTTTATTAAAACATATCTCATCACAACTAATCTCTGAATCTACTGTTTGTGATATTTTGCTTCAAGATGGTGTTTGTTATGGAGTTTCATTTTTTACAAAAGATGGTGTTCAAAAAACAGTTTATGCTCACAATACAATTTTAGCAAGTGGCGGATTTGGTTCTATTTATAAATATCACACAAACTCAACTGCTGATAGTGGAGAGATACAAGGACTTGCTGTTTTAAAAAATCTTAAATTAAAAGATATGCAATTTACTCAATTTCATCCAACAGTTTTAAAAGGTACAACTTTTGCAAGAAAACCTTTGTTATCTGAAGCTTTGAGAGGAGAAGGAGCATTTATAGTAGATGAGAACAATAGAAGATTTTTATTTGATTATCACAAAGATGCAGAATTAGCTCCAAGAGATGTAGTTAGTAGGTCTATTTATGATTATCATAAAAAAACGAAACAACAAATTTATTTAAGCTTTGAAAATTTTGAGAAAAAAGCATTTAAACAAAGATTTCCAAATATATATGCAAATTTAAAAGATTTGGGATATGAACTACCTTTTGAAAAAGTTCCAATAAGTCCAGCTTTTCACTACTCAATGGGTGGAATAGAGGTTGATTTAAATGCAAAAGTTTTAAACTGTAAAAATCTTTATGCAGTTGGAGAGGTATCTTGTTTTGGACTTCATGGAGCAAATAGATTAGCATCAAACTCTTTATTAGAAGGTTTAGTCTTCTCAAAAATTGCAGTTGAAACATCATTAAAAGATGATTTTAAAATAGATTTAAAAAATTACACACAAAAAGAGATTTTATACACAAAAACAAAACCAATTGATAAAAATATAAAAGACTCTTTAAGAAGAATAATGTGGGATAGTGCTGGAATTATTAGAGAGAAATCTGAGTTAAAAAAAGCTTTAGAAAAAGTTGATGAGTATTTAAAAGAGGATATTGGAAGAATGCTTCATCTTAGACTTCTTTGTGCCAAAGAGGTCTTAAGTCAAGCTTTAAATATGGAAAAATCATTAGGTGCTCATTTTATAAAAGAAGATTAAATAGAGTTTAGGTAAAATAATAGCTTTAAAAAAATAAAGTACAAAAAGAAAGGCTGAATATAGATGAAACATGTACCAATAGTAGTATTAGATTTTGGTAGCCAATACACACAAATTATTGCTAGAAAATTAAGAGAAAACGGAGTTTACTCTGAAATAGTTCCTTACAATGAGGCAATAGAAGATATTATGGCAAGAACGCCAAAAGGATTAATTCTTTCAGGAGGACCAGCTTCTGTATATGCAGCTGATGCTTATCATCCTGATTCAACAATATTTGATTTAGGACTTCCAATTTTAGGAATTTGCTACGGTATGCAACTTATCACTCAATATTTTGGTGGAAGTGTTGTAAGAGCAAATAGTCAAGAGTATGGAAAAGCAAAATTAGAATTAATTGGTGAAAATCCAATATTTACAGATACTCCAAATGAGCAGATTGTTTGGATGAGCCACGGAGATAAAGTTGAATCAATTCCAACTGGATTTGAGAAAATTGCAATTAGTGAAAACTCTCCATTTGCAGCAATTGCTGACACAAATAGAAATATTTATGCATTCCAATTCCATCCTGAAGTTTATCACTCAGAATGTGGTAGTAAACTACTTAAAAACTTTGCAAAATATATTTGTGGTTGTGAAAGCACTTGGAATATGGGAAGTTTTGCAAAAGAGCAAATTGCTAAAATAAAAGCTCAAGTTGGAAATAAAAAAGTTCTTTGTGCTGTAAGTGGTGGAGTTGATAGCTCTGTTGTGGCGACTCTTCTATTTGAAGCAATTGGAAATCAAGTAATTCCTGTATTTGTTGATAATGGACTTTTAAGAGCAAACGAAAGAGAACAAGTTGAAACTATATTTAAAGGTAGAGGTATTGATTTAATAACTGTTGATGCAAGTGAGCAATTTTTAACAAAACTTGCAGGTGTGACTGACCCTGAAACAAAAAGAAAAATTATTGGTGAAACATTTATTGAAGTATTTGATAAAGAGGCAAAAAAACACCAAGGCGTTGAATTCTTAGCTCAAGGAACTTTATATACAGATGTTATTGAATCTGTTTCAGTTAAAGGTCCTTCAAAAACTATAAAATCGCACCACAATGTTGGTGGACTTCCTGATTGGATGAAATTTGAACTTGTTGAGCCTTTAAGAGAAATCTTTAAAGATGAAGTAAGAGAGCTTGGACTTGAGCTTGGGCTTCCTAAAATGATGATAAATAGACACCCATTCCCTGGACCTGGACTTGCTATTAGAGTTATGGGAGATGTAAATAAACCTGACTTAGATTTATTAAGAAAGGCAGATGTTATCTTACTAGATGTTCTACACTCAACTGGATACTATGAAAAAACTTGGCAAGCATTTACAGTTTTATTAAATGTAAAATCTGTTGGTGTTATGGGTGATAATAGAACTTATGACAACACTGTTTGTGTAAGAATTGTTGATGCAACAGATGGTATGACTGCAACATTCTCTCATATTCCTCACGAAATTTTAGAGACAATTAGTAGAAGAATTATAAATGAAGTACATGGAATTAACAGAGTAGTTTATGATATTTCATCAAAACCACCAGCAACTATTGAGTGGGAATAATTTATTCTCTTAAGTTAGTTTGATATAATATTTTATGTTAAGCTAACTTTAACATCTTACTATTAAATAAAGGGAATATTTATGAATATTGAAAATTTCAATTTACTTTTTTCTATATTATATATATTTTTAATTGTAATCTTTTGTATATTTTTTCTATATTTACTATATATAAAAAATAAAGACAAGAAAGCTATGCTTAATAATATAAATAAAAAATTATCATCTGAAATAAATTTAACATCAAAAGATATAATTAACATAGGCAAATCTTTTAATTTATCATCAGTTAGCTCAAAAAATATTATTTATAAACTACTTAAGGAAACTGAAGATAAAGACTCTTTCAATAAAATAAATAAACTTATAGAGGAAATAGAAATTGAAGAACCTTTCAATGGAATGCCAGATGAAGTAAAGCCTTCTTTAATAAAACTCTCAAAAATTAAACTTGATAATAAAGATGATATAAAAGAACTTCTAAATCCAATTATTAATAATTTAAATCATTATGTTGAATTAAAATCTGAACAAGAAAAAATTAAAAAGAAAGCTAATATAGCATATATTATAACTATTGTAAGTTTTATTATAGGTGCATCAAGTTTTTACTTTACTTTAAATTCTCCAACAGCAAAAGATATTGCAAAAGAAATTGAAATTATTAATTCAGCTACAAATATTAAAAAATAATAAAATATCAAGAAGAACAACTAACATGTGATATTCCAGCTATTCCAAAAAAATCTTTTGGTTTTTTAGTATAGTACTTCTCTTCTATCTCTTTTGTTTGCTCACTATATGGATTTGTCATTATCTCTTGTAGCTCTTTTATTGGTTTATAATTTCCTTTTTCTGCCTCTTTATATGCCCAAACTAAATGCCACTCTCTTAGAGTATATTTTGGATTTATTAGTTTCATTTGATTTGATAGTTTTTGTTTTGATTCTTCATCATTTACATTTATTTTTACTTTCCAGTTTTCAAACCAACTATTCCATCTTTGTTTTAAAATATCATTTTCTAAATTTACATAAAAGCTTTTTTCTATATTTGAAATATCATCTACAATATTTGATAACTCTCTAAAAAATATTGTGTAGTCAACTTTTGTATCTATCATAAGATTTATAAGCTCATCAAAAAGTCCAAAATCAAACTTTTCTAATCCCATCTTACTAGCCCACATATTTTGCATCTTCTCTTGCATAACATTTGCAAAACTATTCTCTATATTTTCAAGCTTTTCAAAAGCCTCTTTATTTAAACTAATTAATGGCTTTAAAGCACTACAAAATGATTTGAAGTTTTTTTGTGCAGCTCTTGGCTGATTAAAAAATGAAAAGTGCATTCCACCACCAGTCCAAGATTGATATTTTGGCTCAAACATCTCTATAAATCCAAATGGTCCATAATCAAGTGTAAAACCACCAGCTGCACAGTTGTCACTATTGAAATTTCCTTGACAGTACCCAACTTTGATCCAATTTGCTACTAAAGAAGTAAGTCTATCTTGAAAACTTTGTGCTAGTAAAAGCACTTTTTCTTCCAGACTCAAATCTTCTTTAATTTCTTCACTATATTCTCTATCAATCAAGTGTAAAACAATCATTTCTAACTCTTTTAAAGCATCTTTATGTTCATTTTTTCTAGCTCGTCTTCCAAAAAGTTCTATTTGCCCTACTCTTAAAAATGAAGATGCAACTCTAGTAGTAATCGCAACATCTTCTTCTATCATAACTTCAGGATCTTTTGAGTAAGAATTCTCATTGAACCAAGGTCTAGTTACCTGCTCTTTTTTAGAAGTAAACAAAGTTAAAGACCTTGAAGTAGGAATTTCTAAAGAGTGCATATGCTCTTGAGCCAAAAACTCTCTAACACTTGATCTTAAAACTGCCCTTCCATCAGCACCTCTACAATATGGAGTTTTTCCACCACCTTTTAGTTGAAATTCCCATCTTTTACCATTTATCACAGCTTCCAAAACAGAGATTGCCCTACCATCTCCGTAGCCATTTCCAGTTTGAAAAGGGCATTGTGCATAATACTCAGTTCCATAAATAGATAAAGCATATCCAGTTGCCCAAGATTTTATATCATTTTTTCTTGAAACATTTGAGATATCTCCTGAAAATAGTTTTATAAACTCATCTTCTTTTAATAACTCTTCACTAAAACCCAACTCTTCAAAAAAGTTTTTACTATGAACTACATAAATTGGCTCTTTTATAGCTGTTGGTTCAACCTCTACATAGTGTCCACTAAAAACCTCTCTAGCAAATTTATTATCTTTGTTTAAATTTGTCTCTGGATCAGGATTTAAATTGTTTACAAATGAGTAATCAGCTAAATTTAAAACCTCTTCAAATTTTTCTATATATTTTTTATCTCTGTTTTTCATAAAATTTTATCCATATTATATTGTTTTAAAAATTTATCATACAATAAAAAATATTATTTTAAAAATTTATTATTTCTTAAAATATAATTTTAATCCTTATCTAAATATGCTTTAGCTATTATACAAGCCATTTTTTATTAATTTTTAAACATAGGATAGATATGAAATCTCTTTTTCTAATTTTATTTTTACTTACAAATATCTTTGCAGCCAATAAAGAGTTTACTCTATATAAAAAAGGCTCTTTAGATGAAAATGAAAATACTCTTTTAATAATTGGTGGAATACACGGAGATGAACCAGGTGGTTATTTTGCTCCAGCATTTTTAGAGCAACACTATAATATTACAAAAGGGAGTGTTTGGATTGCACCAAGTGTAAATATAGATAGTATGGTTGCAAATAGAAGAGGTGTTTACAATGATATGAATAGAAAATTTAGTACTATTTCAAAAAATGACCCTGATTATGTAAATGTAAATAAAATTAAAGAGCTAATTTTAAATCCAAAAGTTGATTTAATCTTAAATCTACACGATGGGCATGGATTTTATAGACAAACTTATGAAAATGCTATATTTAATCCAAGAGCTTGGGGACAAGCAACAATAATTGATCAAAAAAAGATTGACTCATTGGAAAAATTTGGAAATCTTGATGAGATAGCTACAACTGTAAGAGATAATTTAAATAGTGATATGCTTTTTAAAGATTACCACTATTTTGGTGTAAAAAATACTGAAACAAAGTATAAAGATGAGCAACAACAGCTATCTTTAACTTTTTTTGCAGTCACAAACAATAAACCAGCTTTTGCAATTGAAACAAGCAAAAATATTACAGATTTAACTCATAAAGTTATATATCAACTAAAATCAATTGAAGAGTTTATGAAGATAATGAATATTGAGTTTACTAGAGACTTTGATTTAAATAATCTAAAAGAGGTAGAGAAACTTTTAAATGAGTTTAAAACAGTTACTATAAATGATAATATAAAACTAGATTTGAATAATATAAGACCAATTTTAAGATTTGTTCCTCTAAATAAAGGTGAAAATATCTTTAATTTTGAACACCCAATTGGTGAAGCTAAATTTCAAAATGGTTCATATAGAATTTTTATTGGAAACAGACTTATAACTTCACTTGTTCCTCAATATTTTGAAATTGAGAAAAATATTCACGATATAAAATTTGAAATAGATGGACAAATTATAGATACATCATTTGCAAATATTATTGAAGTAAAAAATAGCTTCAAAGTTCTAACTACACCACTTAGAGTAAATGTTATTGGATTTAGTAAAGATGGTGTTGATAGTGAAGACAATATCACTTTAACAAAAAAAGATATGGTAAATAGCTTCTCAATTGATAGATCTTTAAATCAATATAGAGTTGAATTTTATAATAATGAGAAATTTGAAGGTATGATTGTAGTTAAATTTATAGATTAGATTAAGAGAAAATCTCTTAATCTTTTTTTGTTTTTGGCGTACACTTTTTACTAATCATACAAACAGGACAAATATCCATAAGTCCTACAATCAATGGAATAACTCCTAAATAAAACCAAACAATCCCTGTATAAATACCAATTGCAATTAAAACAAGCCCTAAAACTATTCTAAATGGTCTACAAAAAGCTCTTATTTTTTCAAAAATATTCATTTAAACTCCTTAAGTTTTTTGAAATTATATATAAGATAACTTAATTACAAATAAATAAGTTAAACTTATCTATTTATAATAATATTTATAGATTAAGCCAATTTTACTTAAAATGCAAAGAAACTATACAAAGAGATAAAATGAGAGAAAAGATATATTTTATACCAGGTCTTATGACAGATATTAGACTTTGGAGCAAAGCATTACCACTTTTAAAAGATGATTTTGAAATTATTCATATACCTATTCCAAGTTCAACAGATTTTGATGAGATTGTTGATATTTTAAACAAAGAGTTAAAAGAAGATAAGATAAATATCTTAGGATTTTCACTAGGAGGATATATCGCATCATATTTTACTTGTAAATATCCAAAAAGAGTTAAAAGATTATTTACAGTAGCTGCAACACCTGGAACTACATCTAAAGTTGAGCTTGAAAGAAGAGAAAAAAAGTTAGTAGATTTTGAAAATAGTAGTGAATTTGGTTTGGAGCTTGAAAAAGCAATAATGCTTTTAGAAGAGCAAAATCAAAGTGATTTATCTTTGGCTCAAACTATGGTTGATATGTTTAATGATTTAGGAAGAGATACTTTTTTAACTCAACTAAAAAGTACTTTTAATAGAGTAGATCTATTTGATAAATTAAAAGATAAAACTATCCCTATGCATATGCTTTATAGCTCAAATGATAGACTTTTGGATTTGGAGGCTTTAGATAAACTACATAATCAAAAACATAATATTAAATTAATAAAAAGAGATGGAACTAGCCATAATATTCCTTTGGAGTTTCCAGAGCTTTTTGCTTCTAGTGTAAAAGAGTGGATAAAAGAGTAAGTTTATATCTGTTTTGTTAAACTACGAAAATTTTTTAAATGAAAGGAAAATATTATGAGATATGATGTAGTAATTATTGGAGCTGGAGCTGCTGGCTTTGCTTGTGCTTTGACTTTAGGAAGTGCAAATGATAAATTTGATTGGGCAAAAGGTAAAAAATACTTAATTTTAGATGATAATAAAAGTGATTTAAATGTTGGAAAATATTTCAATGTTGCTGGAGTTGATAGTGGAATCAATGGTGTTGATTTACTTCTTAAAATGAAAAAACAGCTAGAAATATATAAAGATGTTGAATTAAAAGATGAAAAAGCTACTAAAATTGAGAATTTAGGTGAATATTTTAAAATAACAACTGAAAATTCTACTTATGAAGCTTCAATTGTAGTATTAGCAACTGGTCTTCATAAATTTGATATAGAGTGTGAAGATGTAAATGTAAAAGATAACATATTTGTTCCAAAACCAAATAATATATATTTGGAAAATTCAAACAATTTAATCTCTAAAAATCTATATGTAGCTGGACTTGCAAGTGGTGTTCCTACAATGTTTTCATGTGCAAGTGGAGATGGAGCTAAAGTTGCTTGTGATATTTTTAAACTTTGGAGTGGAAAAATAGCAGTTGTTCACGATGTAAAGGCATAAATAAGAGATTTATCTCTTATTTAAATTTTATGAACGAAAAAATATCTTTAAAATATATTTTTAAACTACTTTTAAAAAATAAAAGAGCCCTACTTTGGGGACAACTTTTTACTATAATTGGAATTTTTATAAGTGTTCCAATTCCTTTATTGCTTCCTTTATTAGTTGATGAAGTTTTACTTGAAAAACCAAGTTTTTTTGTAAATAACATAGACTACTTTTTTGGAAGTGGGGATCCATTTTATTATATAGCAATTGTTACAGTTGTTGTAATATTATTAAGATTTTTACACTTTATATTTGGAGTAATAAATAGTAAAATTTTTACAAAAATATCAAAAATTGTTATATTTGATATAAGAGTAAAACTTCTAAATCATTTAAAAAAAGTTACAACAAATGAGTATGAAACAATTGGTAGTGGAAAGATTGCTGCAAATTTAATTACAGATGTAAATACTTTAGATAGTTTTATTGTAAATGTTGCAAGTAAACTAATTACTTCATCTTTAACTTTAATTGCAGTTGCTTTAATAATTATAAATATAGATTTAGTTTTAGGTTTAATGATTCTTTTTACACAACCAACTATTGCAATAATTTCTAGAAAAATTGCGAAAAAAACTGGAGAGTTAAAAAAAGAGGAAAACAAAGCCATAGAGTCTTTTCAAAGTAATATAAATGAGACTTTAGATCTATTTTCACAAATAAAAGCAAGTAATAAAGAGAATGATTTTTTTGAAGAGTCTATAAAAAAAGCAGATGATATAAAAATAACTTCAAATGAGTTTGGCTACAAAAGTGTTGCTTTTGAAAAACTATCTTATACAATATTTCTATTTGCATTTGAAATATTTAGAGCAACTGGACTTTTACTTGTAGCTTATAGTGATTTATCAATTGGTTTAATGTTTGCTATGTTTGGTTATATTTGGTTTATTATGTCTCCTGTTCAAGAGATTTTATCTATTCAATACTCACTTGCAAGTGCAAAAGCAGCAATAGGAAGAATAAATAGTGTTTTAGAGTTATCTTGTGAAAAAGATGGAGATATAAAATTAGATAGTAAAAATGGGGTTGATATCTCTTTAAAAAATCTATCTTTTTCATATAATAAAGATAAAAATAATCTATCAAACATAAGTTTTGATATAAAAGCTGGTGAAAAAATTGCAATTATTGGAGCAAGTGGTAGTGGTAAAACTACAATATCTCAATTAATTGCTGGATTTTATGAAAAAAGCTCAGGCGATATTTTATACAACAATATAAGTATTGATGATATAGATAAAAAGAGTTTAAGAAATAGCGTATTTTTGGTTCTTCAAATGCCAATATTATTTAATAACACTCTTAGATTTAATCTAACAATGGGTGAAAATATTGATGATAATAATATTTATAAAGCTTTAAAAATTGCTCAAATGGATGATGTTTTAAAAAATATGCCAAATGGTCTTGATACAATTGTTGGGAAAATGGGGGTTAGATTAAGTGGAGGTCAAAGACAAAGATTATCAATAGCTAGAATGATTTTAGCAAACCCAAGCGTTGTAATTTTTGATGAATCAACTTCAGCACTTGATGTTCAAACTGAGACAAATCTATTTAAAGAGTTAAAAGAGTTTTTAAAAGATAAAACAGTTATAACAATAGCTCATAGATTAAGTAGTGTTAAAAATGCCTCTAAAATATATGTTTTAAATGATGGAGAGCTTGTTCAAAGTGGAAGTGCTAGTAAGTTAGAGCAAGAAGATGGACACTATTTGGATTTTGTAAAAAATCAATTAATATAATAAAGTTTACTCTTTTTTAAAAAGCTAAACTTTATTATTATTTAACTATACTTTGAAATTCTTATATTAGGGCAAATTAATGAGAACAAGAAAAACTATACTCTTTTTCATACTATTTTTAATAGCTATTGAGACTATTTTCTACCTTTCAATAGAGCATTTTAATAAAGTTAAAATAGAAAAAATTAAAAATTCTCAAATTGAAAAATTAAGTAGTGAATTAAATATTATTTTAAATTTTAATCAAAAATTTGCAAATATGATTGTTGATGAAATTTTGTATCAAGAAAAAATAAAAAATCTATTAAAAAATTTAAATAGTGCTAATGAAACTGTTAAAAATAGAACTAGAAATGAACTTTTAAACAATCTTTACTCTACATACAATAGATTATTGCAACACGATTTTAGACAACTTCATTTTCATGATAAATATGGAAATAGTTTTTTAAGATTTCATTCACCACAAAATTATGGAGATAATCTTTTAGAGGTTAGAGCAACTGTAAAAAAAGCCAATGAGACAAAAAAACCACAATTTGGTTTTGAAGAGGGAAAGGTTCAAAATGGATTTAGAAATGTATTTCCAATTATAATTGATAATGAGTTTTATGGAACAGTTGAACTCTCTAGCTCATTTAGTGCTATGCATCACTTTTTACATAGAACTTATCCTTATGAGTATAAATTAATTATTTCAAAAGATTATGTAAACAAAAGAGCTTTAAAACAAATAGCTGAACAGTACTATATTGGTTCATCTGTAAGCGACAAGTTTTATGAAGAGAAGATTAATGAGTGCGAAATTGAAGCTATTGATAAAAAAACAGTCTCTTTAATTGATGCAAAAATTAAAGAAAATTTCTCACAAAAACTTGATTCCTTTGAAGCTTTTGTAGAAGATTTTAAGATTAAAAATGAGTGGTATTTAGTAACTTTTTTACCTATATTTGATTTTGATCAAAGTATAAATACTTATGTATTATCTTACTCAAAAAATAGTATTATCAATGATACAAAACAAGAAGCAGTTTCAGCTTTTATCACTCTAAATTTAATACTATCTTTGCTTATCATTTTATATATTTTAAGAGTGAATTATATACAGAAGAATATTTTTATCAAAAAAGCTTATACAGATACACTTACAAAACTTTTTAATAGAAGTAAATTTAATGTTGATTTAGACAAGATAATAAAAGAGAAAAGATTTTGTGAATATAGCGTTATTATGTATGATATTGATTTCTTTAAAAAAGTAAATGATACTTATGGGCATGATATTGGAGATATAGTTTTACAAGAGTTTTCAGATGTTACAAAAAAAGCAATAAGAACTACAGATTTAGTATATAGATGGGGTGGTGAAGAGTTTATTGCAATAATAGAATCAAACTCTAAAGAGAATTTAATTCTTGTTGCTGAAAAAATGAGAGTTGCTGTTGAAAACTTCAATTTTACAAAAATAGGAAAACTTACAAGTAGTTTTGGAATTGCAATTCCAAAAAAAGATGATACAAAAGATAGTTTACTAAAAAGAGCAGATGATAACCTTTACAAAGCAAAGCAGACTGGTAGAAACAAAGTTGTAATTTAAATAAAGCTTTGAGAAGTTTCTACACAGTGCAATTTAATCATAATTAAATAAGTGGGATTTAATTTAATAGTTTCAATTAAAATTAAGATTATTAAATTATCATTAGTCTTTACAATAAAATTAAATAAGGAGAGAAAATGAAAAAACTAATGTTTTTATTGGTTTGTACTGCAACTTTATCTTTTGCAGCAAAATATGACCCAGTTAGAGCTGAAATGTTATCATTGTCATGTGTAAATTGTCATGGAAACAATGGTAAATCTGTTACTACAATTCCTAGTATTAGTGGAACTAAAGATTATCTTTATAAAACACTACTTAACTTTAAAAATGGTAAAAATGTAGATGGTACAACTTATATGATGCAGAAGCATACTAAAGGTTTTAGTAATGAAGAGCTTGAGCAACTTGCATACTATTTCTCACAAATTAAATAGGCAAAGGAGTTTAAAATGTTAAATAGAAGAGATTTCGGAAAAATACTTTTAGGTGCTACTGCACTATCTTTTGCTGCTTGTAATAGTTTAGTTAGTCCAGAGTTGGCAACTTTACCACAAGACAAACAAAGAGTTGTAATAGTTGGTGGTGGTTTTGGTGGAGCAGCTGCTGCTAAATACTTAAGAAGATTTGATAAAAATGTTGAGATTGTTTTAATAGAAGAGAACAAAGAGTATTATACTTGTCCATTTAGTAACGCAGTTATTGCTGGTATGGAGAAAATGGATTTCATTAAGCAAGATTTAAATGCACTAAAAAACAAACACAATGTAAAAGTAATCTACGCAAAAGTAAAAAAAGTTGATGGTGCAACAAATAGTGTAATTTTAGAAAATGGTGAATCTATTAGCTATACAAGAGCAATAGTAAGCCCTGGAATTGATTTTAAATTTGAAAAAGGTTATACAGAGGATAATCAAAAATATGCACCTCATGCTGTAAAAGCTGGAGAACAAACTGTTATATTACAAAAACAACTTGAAAATATGAAAGATGGTGGAACTTTTGTAATGGTAGCACCTGCAGACCCTTTTAGATGCCCTCCTGGACCATATGAAAGAGTTTCTTTAGTTGCATACTATTTAAAAAACAATAAACCAAACTCTAAAATAGTAATTCTTGATCAAAAAGATAAATTCTCTAAACAAGGTCTATTTACTCAAGGTTGGAAAGAACTTTATGGAGATATGATTGAGTGGAAACCAGCTCAATTTGGTGGAAAAGTTGTAAGTGTTGATCCAAAGAAAAAACTAGTTGTTACTGATGATGGTGATGAGATTATTGCAGATGTTTTAAACTATATTCCAAATCAAAAAGCTAGTCAATTAGCATTTGATTCAGGATTAGTTCAAGGTGACTGGTGTCCTGTACATCCAAAAACATTTGAATCTAAACTTGTAAAAAATGTACATGTTATTGGAGATGCTTCAAATGCAGCCCCAATGCCAAAATCAGCATTTAGTGCAAGTACACAAGGAAAAGTTGTTGCAATGCAAATTGCAAGAGTATTAGCTAATAAACCAGTTATAAATCCTCCAAAACTTGCAAATACTTGTTATAGTTTATTAAGTCCAAAATATGGTATTTCTATTGCAGCTGTTTATAATGCTCATGATGATCATATTGAGAGTGTTAATGGTGCTGGAGGAGTTAGTCCAGAAAGAGATCCAGATGGACACATTAGACCACTTGAAGCACAATATGCTTATGCTTGGTACAGAAGCCAAACTGACGACGTATTTAAATAATACTTCAAAGCTAGAAGTTTTAACTTCTAGCTTTTTTTAATTAAAAGGTTTTAATAATTCAAAAAGCCATTTATTAGCATCTTCAACTGTTTCAAATCTTTTTGACTTTGCAACTTGATATTGACCTTCATAAAATCTAACTCTTATTCCATCTTCAACATGATCTATTTTCGTTCTAGTTATTTTAGATAGATTTAAAAGAACTCTCTCATTTAATTGTACAAACATATTTGCTCCTAATTTTTTAAATAATCATAAGTTTACTATTTTATCTCTTACATCCAACAAACACTATCTAAATCAAAAAATACTTCTACTTTATCTCCTGGAAATAAAATATCTTTTTGAATCTCATTTTTAGATATTAAACAAGAAAAATTAATACCACAAATGGAAAATTCTATTTGTAAATTATCTCTGTTTTCATCTTTTTGGATTGATGTTACAGTTGCTATCAATTTTTCTTTTTTATTATTTTCATCAAATTTAGATATTTTTATGTTACTTTGATTGATTATTACAACTGAATCTCTTTTTTTACTCTTAGAGTTTGGAATTACTATTTTTTGACCATCAATAAAATTTTTAACCAAATCACCGTTTTGATTTTTACTCCATGGTGGAAATAG
>NZ_JBAZAH010000036.1:0-18360 GCF_041672065.1 Aliarcobacter sp.
TTTAATCTTTTTTTTAAAGTATTTGCTGAACACGACCAACATCTCCATTTTGTAATCTTACTTTTATTCCATGTGGATGAGTTGGTGAATTTGTTAAAATATCTTTTACAACTCCTTGAGTTAGTTTACCTGTTCTTTGATCTGCTTTTAATACAATATTTACTTTTAAACCTACTTTTACATCAAACCTTTTTTTCGGATCCATTTTTACTTCTTTCTATAATAAACTACAAAATTTTATTGAAGTATAGTAAAAAATATATTATTGTTTCATTTCTATAAACAAAATATGGCTTTTTGAAATAGGATTGATTACTATTTTATCTTCATTTGTAATCTCCATAGCATCGCCAAAATCCAATGCTACTCCATTTACAGTTGAACTTCCTTCAATTTGTACAAAATAGATTTGTCTATTCTCTTTAATCTCATACTCAAGTGGTTTATCAAATTCGCTTACATAAATATTTACATCTTGATAGATTTTAATAGTACTATCTCCATCTTGACTTGATACAATATTTAATAATTTGTTATATCTATCTTCTTCTTTAAACTTATGTGACCCATAAAGTCGTGGAAGTCCTTTTTGTGGTGGGAAAACCCAAATTTGAAGCAATCTTAAAATCTTATCACTCTCATTTTTTTCACTATGATATATTCCATCTCCAGCACTTAAGTATTGAACTTCACCTCTTTTTAAAGTTTCACTATTTCCCATAGAGTCTTTATGAGTAATCTCTCCATCAACAATATATGAGATAATCTCCATATTTTCATGAGGATGCATCTCAAATCCAGTTTTTGCCTCAACTAAATCATCATTTAAAACTCTTAAAACTCCAAAGTTAATATTTTTTGGATTTCTGTATTCTGCAAAACTAAAGTGAAAACGACTTTGTAACCAACCTAAATTTGATTTTCCCATATTCTCTTTTGGTAATTTTTTTAACATTTTACACCTCTTTTTCATCAAAAATAAAACTTCTCATTGAGATATTTGAATATATCATCTCACTATTAAAAGATCTTCCTTTTTTATTAAAAGCACTTCCAAAAGCTATAAGCAAAGGAATAAAATGCTCAAGAGTAGGATGATTTTTATAAAAATTTTTATCTTTTGTAATATTTTTTAAATCCTCTTCATTTGAATTTTCTATAATATTTGTTAATCTCTCATCAAACTCTTTTGCATAATCTTTAACTTCAAAACTGCTACTTGCATCTATTAAATTGTGAGTTGCACTTCCACTACAAATTATTAATGCTTCATCTTTAAATTTTTTTAATTTTTCACCTAAATTTATGAAATCTTCCAAAGAGTAACTACTAGAAATGCTAAGTTGTAAAACTGGAATATCTAACTTCTCATACATCATAGATAAAATAGTCCAAACTCCATGATCATAACTAACTCTTGATTTATCAATTTCAATATTTATTGAATCTCTTTTCAAACTATCTATTAAATTTTTGGTTAAATTTTCACTACTATTAATAGAATACTTAAAATCATAAAGCTCTTTTTCAAAACCATAAAAATCGTACATAATCTCATTTGCTAAAGGATTTATAACCTTTAAATCTCTTGTCATATAGTGAGCTGAAACTATAATAATATATTTTGGTTTAGCTATTTTTTTTGCAATATTTTTAATATTATCTTTACTTTTTAAATCACTAAAAATAATATTTGGAGCTCCATGAGATATAAATAGAGTTGGATTCATATTTTTAAATTTGGTTAAATATTATTTAACCAAATCTCCTTCAATATCAATTATCAGCTTAACGTCATCTCCAACAGCAACAGCTCCAGCTTCTAAAACTTTATTCCAAGTAATTCCAAAATCACTTCTTTTTATTAAACCACTTAAAGAAAATCCTGATTTAAGAGCAAATGCTCCACCATTTTCAAGTTTTAATTCAATATTTTTTGTAACACCTTTTATAGTAATATCTCCAAAAACTCTATTTTTTTGAACTTTTGTTGTCTTAAAAGTAATATTTGGATATTTTTTTGAATCAAAAAAATCATCACCTTTTAAATGACCATCTCTTTTTGAATTTGAAGTATCAATTGATGCAACTTTTAATTCACCTTTTAGTGAAACTAAACTGTTACTCTTCTCATCATAAACAAATGTTCCAGAAAAATCATTAAACTTTCCAACAACATTTGAAACCATCATATGTTTTACACTAAATCCTACATTTGAGTGAGAAGAGTCAACCACATAATCACCTGCAAACAAAGATGAACATAAGAGAACTGACAATAATCCTAATTTTAAATTTTTCATAACTAATCCTTTTTATTTGTTTTATATAACTTATCTAATAAATCGTATAGAGTATTTAATTCCTCATCACTTAATATTTTCATAAAATCATCAAGATTTTCAGAGTGCTTTGGAAAAACCTCTTCTATTGACTCTTTACCTTTTTTTGTAATTGACAATATCGAAGCTCTTGCATCTTTTTCATCTTTTTTTGATTCAATAAATCCATCTCTTTTTAGGTTTCGTACAACAACTGTTGTATTCCCTGGTGTGCTTGAAGTAAGTTTTGTAATTGAACCTATATTTAAATCACCTAAATGGTACAAAACTTCCAATACTTTAAATTGATTAAATGTTAGATTATATTTACTTAAATGGTTTTCTGTAATATTATTTATTCTATTAAAAATCCTATCTAATCTAACAACAGTTTTCATTGATTTTTGAACTCTTGCACTATATGATTTTATATCTGACACTCTAAACCTTTGAATAAATAATTGACTATAAAAAATAGCTTGGCAAAATTATATTACTAATTAGTAATAATGTCAAGCTATTTTTTTGTTTTTTTCTTTTAACCAAAAAATAATCTAATTTTGACTATAATTTACAGCTTTAATTGAATTTTATATTTTATAAGGATAAAGAATATGTTATTAACTCCAGGTCCAACTCCTGTACCAGAATTCGCAAGAAAAGCTATGAGTGATATTACAATTCACCATAGAACAAAAGAGTTTGAAGAAATTTTTGAAAAGACTAGAAATCTTCTATTAGAAATTTACGATATGAGTGAAGTTTTAATGTTAGCATCAAGTGGAACAGGTGCTATGGAGGCTTGTATTACAAACCTAACTAGAAAAAAAGCATTAACAATCAACTCTGGAAAATTCGGAGAGAGATTTGGAAAAATATGTAAAGCTTTCAATATTGATTATATTGAGTTAAAAAATGAGTGGAACACTCCTGTAAGCGTTGAAGATGTTATAAATGAAATCAAAAATGATTCAAATATTGATGCAATATTTATTCAAATTTGTGAGAGTGCTGGAGGATTAAGACATCCTGTTGAAGAAATAGCAAAAGAAGTTAAAAAAATAAATCCAGAAATCATGATAGTAGCAGATGCAATTACAGCTTTAGGTGTTGAAAAAATCGATGTAACAAATATTGATGCACTTATTACTGGAAGTCAAAAAGCATTTATGCTTCCTCCAGGTCTTGCAATGATTGGATTGTCAAATAAAGCAGTTGCAAAAATTGAAGAGAAACCAGCTGGTTACTACTTTAATTTAGCAACAGAGTTAAAAAATCAAAGAAAAAATACAACTGCTTGGACAGCTGCTACAACTTTGATTATGGGATTACAAGCAATTTTAGAAAAGTTTAAAGAGATTGGATTTGAAAATCTTTATAAACAAACAGCTTTAAGAGCAAAAGCTACTCAAGAAGCTTTAAAAGCAATAGGATTTGAAATTTATCCAAAAAATCCTGCAAATGCTATGACAACTGTTTATACAGAACAATCAAATGAGATTAGAAAACTTTTAAAAACAAAATACAATGTTGATATTGCAGGTGGTCAAGATCACTTAGCTGGAAAAATATTTAGAATTAATCATATGGGATTAGTTGAAGATTTTGAAGCATCTTGGGCTGTTAATGCTATTGAGCTGGTTATGGATGAGTTAAAAATTAGAACATTTGATGGAACTGCAAACAGAGTTTTTGCTCAGACATTTTATAAAGGAAATTAATCAATTATGATTTTTGAACACGAAATTCCAAAAGGTAGCCGTCTTTATTTTGGTAAAACTGCAAAAGCAAAAAGAGTTTTAGAAAATAGAGTTTGTGATATTTTGGAAGATAATGGTTTTGAAGAGATTCTAACACCAAATTTTTCATATTCGCAACATCAATCAATAACAGATGAAAAAAAACTAATTAAATTTTCAGATGAAGAGAATGAGCAAGTATCTTTAAGAGCTGACTCAACTTTAGATGTTGTAAGAATTATTACAAAAAGATTAGGAAGAACTACAAAACAAAAAAAATGGTTCTATATCCAACCTGTTTTTTCATATCCTAGTTGTGAGGATTATCAAATAGGTTGTGAGTGGATAGAACACGATAATATAAGTGATATACTAAATTTAACAGCTAATATTTTAAAAGCTTTAAATATAGAACCAATTTTACAAATATCAAATATAAAAATTCCAAGAATTTTAGCAAAAGAGTTAAATATTGATATTGAACTTCTTAAAAATGGTGATATCTCTAAGCTATTAGAGTTAAAAATATCTTGGCTTGATAAACTTTTAAGAGTTCAGGATATAAAAAGTTTAGAAGAGGCTATAAAATTAGTTCCAGATATTTTAAAAGATGAGTTACAAAAACTTTTAGAAAAATCTTTAGAAGTAAAATACTCAAATATAATAATAGCTCCATTATATTATGGAAGCTTAAAATATTATAATGATATTTATTACAGAGTAATAGAGAAAAATTTTGTTTTATGTAGAGGTGGAATGTATGAAGCTGATGGAATTAGCTCATTAGGTTTTGCACTATACACAGATAATTTATTAAAAATGATAGAAGGATAGTTATGAAGGCAGATGTTATTGTTGGAATTCAATGGGGAGATGAAGGCAAGGGTAAAATTGTTGATATGCTTGCACAAAAGTATGATATGGTTTGTAGAAGCCAAGGTGGACACAATGCAGGACATACAATTTGGGTTGATGGAGTTAGATATGCGCTTCAACTTATTCCTTCAGGAATTTTAAATAAAAAAGCTATAAATATTATAGGAAATGGAGTTGTTGTTTCTCCACTAAATATTTTAAAAGAGATGAGCCAATTTGATAACTTAGAAGGAAGATTATATATCTCTGATAAAGCTCATTTAAATTTGCCTTTTCATGCTTTAATTGATCAAGCAAAAGAGAGATTAAAAGGTGATAAAGCTATTGGAACAACTGGAAAAGGAATTGGGCCAACTTATGCTGAGAAAGTAAGCCGTAATGGATTTAGAGCAGGTGATTTATTAAATCCAGCAAAACTTTGTGATGATATCTTAGATTATTTTGAACAAAATAGAGCCATTTTTGATGTTTTAGAGATTAAAACTCCAGAGAAAAAAGAGCTTTTAAATGAGCTTGAAACTTATAGCTCTAATTTAGCACCATATATAACAAACACTACAAATATGGTTTGGAAAGCTCTTGAAGATAATAAAAGAGTTTTACTTGAGGGTGCTCAAGGAACACTTTTAGATATTGACCATGGAACTTATCCATATGTAACATCTTCAAGTACTGTTAGTGCAGGAGCTTGTACAGGTCTTGGACTTAATCCAAAAGATATAGGTGAAATTACAGGAATTGTAAAAGCTTATTGTACAAGAGTTGGAAATGGACCATTTCCAAGTGAAGACTTTACAGATTATGGAAAAACTATGGGTGAAGTTGGAAAAGAGTTTGGAACAGTTACAGGAAGAAAGAGAAGATGTGGTTGGTTTGATGCTGTTGCAGTTAGATATGCAAGTAGATTAAATGGTTGTGATAAATTAGCTTTAATGAAACTAGATGTTTTAGATGGCTTTGATAAAATTAAAATTTGTGTAGCATATAATTATAATGGAAACAGAATTGATTATATGCCTTCAAATATGGATAGTGTTGAAGCTATTTATGAAGAGATTGATGGTTGGGATAGTGTTGTTGGAATTAGAAAATATGAAGATTTACCAATAAATGCAAAAAAATATATAGAAAAAATTGAAGAGATAACAAATGTAAAAGTTGGAATTATTTCAACTTCACCAGAACGAGACGATACTATTTTAAGGGGCTAATAATGAGATTAAGATTACATCATACAGTGTATGTTGCCAAAAGAATTACAAGAGATTTAGTATCTTGTGACTTTATAGAAGTAAGAAAAGATAAAGCTAGTATTGAAGAACAAATTGAGAGAATTTTAGATGAAGATATAGAAAAAGAGATGGCTTTAAATGAAAAAGTTGAAGAGATTTTAGATGCTCAAGAGGAAGAGATTGAGTATTTAAATGCTGATAGACGGCAACTTTTTTGGATGACTAAAAAAAGGCTTGCAAATGATTTTGGTGTAATTTTAGATAACGAAGATAGATTTTCTGATATTGCTCACAAAATTATTGATTTTTTATGGGAGGAGGATTATATTCATTTTACATGTTCAGACAACCAAGTTAAAAATGTGATATTTGGTTCGATGGATGACTTTATAAAAGGGTTTGAAAGAGCAGATAGTGAGGTTTTAAGTAAACTTAAAAACTACAAAAGAAAATTGATTCCTGGAACAGATGAGTATGATTTGGTATATCATAGACTCTATGAAGAGGAGCTAATTAAAAGAGGATTAATCTAATGCAAAAAATTTATATATATTTAGAAAATGGTGTTTTTTTAGAAGCAAAATCATTTGGTGCAGATAAAACTGCTATTGGTAAGCTGGTTTACAATAATACAACTTTTGGACATCAAGAGTTAATAACAGACCCATCTAATGCTGGATTATTTATCAATTTTACATCTACTGAAGTAGGAAACTCTGGAACAAACAGTGCAGATATGGAGAGCTCTAAAGCTCATTGTGTTGGTGTAATTGCTAGAAATTACCATGATGAATACTCAAACTACAGAGCTAATAAAAGCTTAAAAGAGTTTTTAGTTGAGCAAAATGTAATTGGAATTTGTGATATTGATACAAGATTCTTAACTCATACTGTAAGAGATGAAGGTAGTTTAATGATGATTGCATCAACAAAGATATCTTCAAAAGATGAATTAGCAAAACTTTTAAGCCAAGCTAAAAAATATGATGAGATTAATTTTATCAAAGATAGTTCAACAAAAGAGCCATATGTTCACAAGTCTGGTGCTTGGAATGATGAACTTCAAGATTATAACAAAGCTGTTATGAGTGATAAAAAAGTTGTTGTTATTGATTTTGGAGTTAAAAAATCATTCTTAAACGAACTAGTTGAAGCAGAGCTTGAAGTTGAAGTAGTACCTTATAATACAAACCCTGATGAGATAATCAAAAAATATCAAGATAGACAAATTGGTGGAGTTGTTTTAAGTAGTGGTGCTGGAAATCCAAATATATATCAAGATGAGATTAAAAATATTGAGAAGCTAATAAATGCAAATATTCCAATTTTTGCTGTTGGATTAGGACACTATTTACTTGCTCTTGCAAGTGGTGCAAAACTTGAAAAGATAAAATCTATTAAATCTGGAAGCCACCCTATAAAAGGTGTAAAAAATGTTGAAATATACGCAATTAACACTGAGTATTCTCTAAAAGATTTTGAAAATCTTGCAGAAGCTATCTCTTTAAAACTTTTTAATAATAGTGCTGTAGCTTTAAAATATAAAAACAAGGATATTTTAAGTAGTGAATTTACTCCAATTTCAAACTCTTTAATATACAAAGAGTTTGCAAAACTTGTAAAATAGTAAAAAATATTGAGCTAAGAGTAAAATCTTTGCTCAATATAATTTTTATATAAAATTATCTTTTAGAATCCATAAACATTTACATAAAACTCATCTTTTTTATCAGTAGATTCAACTGTGTAAGTTATAGGTAATGTACTAGTATCATTCTCTCCAGTCATTATAAAATTTGCAGCACACTCATATCTATCAATATTTTTATCATATTTAGTAGTTCTGATTGTATCTACTTCAAATTTTAAAAGTGGAATTAAATAACTCATTCCTTGAGAAGTTAATTCATCTTTTGCAATATCAATAACCAAATTTTAACATCTTCTCAAACCTTTCTTTTTAATAATTATTTTGTTTTGCAACAATAATAGCAATTTTAACTAAATATTTTATATTTTATATCTTAAATTTATAAAATAAACATATCAATCAGTTGCCATGTTCCTGCTGTACAAATACCTGCAAAAACTCCAGCAACAATATCATCTCCCATAACTCCTAAACCACCCTTTACATCTCTATCAATTCTTCCAATAATTGATGGTTTCCAAATATCAAATATTCTAAAATATATAAATGCAAGTGGTGCTAAAATATATGCATTTTCACTATTTATTCCACAAATAGATAGGGTTAACCACATACCAGCTAACTCATCAATAACAATCTCACTGCTATCATGAACTCCTGACTCTTTTTCATATTTATTTATCTCTTTAATTGCAACAATAGTTACAAGTATTGATAATAAAAACAGAGTTGAAACATGCAAGAATTCAAGTAATATTAAACCTAATAAAAGCGAAACAAATGTTCCAACTGTTCCAGGTGCTTTTGGACTTAAACCACTATAGCCAACTGTTAAAAAAAATCTTCTCATGCTCATTATTTTTTCTTCTCTATCTCTAATTTTTTTCTCTTTTCCCAAAGAGATTTTCTTGAAATTCCCAATCTTTTAGATAACTCTGTATCTGGATATTTATTTTGATAAGTGCTTACTATCATCTTTACATAATCATTTATAGACATAATCATATTTGAGTCACTTGCTTTATTTTCATTATTAAAAACTATTTTTTTATTATTATATTCATCACAACTCTCTAATGAACATAATAAAACATTTTTATCTGAGATTTGTTTATTTAGTTGCTCTTTTAAACCCTTTTTTAAAAGATGATAATCTGTAATATATAAAATTGTTCTATTATCTAAATTTGCCAATTTTCTTTGCCAAGAGTTTGATAAAAAACTATCAAAAGTTAAACTCATATTTACTTTTTTTGCAATCTCAAAAGCAACTTTATCTGCATATCTTTGATAATTTGTCTCTATCATTAGAGGGAATGATAGAGGTAAAATAAGTTCACTTGTATCAATATCACTTGTTGAAAATTCAAAATACTCTTTTAAAATTGCAAGCTCTTTTCTTGTTGCTCTACACTCTTTGTAGTGATAAATTTTTCGTACTAACTCATCCATTAAAAATGGTTTCATAATATAATCTTTTGCACCATCTTTTATTAAATCAGTTACCGTTTCATCTGAAATATATGAAACCAAAAGCAAGATTATTGCATTTTTAGAGTATTTTTTAATTATTGCTTTGCAAACACTACTTGGAAGAGTTGTTGATAACAAAACAGTATCATACTCTTTTGTAAGATTATCAACATTAACACTCTCTACATAATCACAATTATGACCATCATCAAGAAGTCTTAATACAATTTTTTGTGCTAAATAACTCTCATTCTCTACTATTAATATATTCATTTTTTATCCCATTCATAATATTTTACATTTGCTACACATTGAACTACAACACCCTCTTTTCTTCCAATACTTCCTATTTTTTCAGAAGTTGTCGCTTTTACATTTATAAACTGCTTTGGAAGATTTAAAAGTTGGCTTAGACTATTTTTTATCTCTATTTTATGTGGATTTATTTTTGGTTGCTCTGCAATTATTGTAATATCTACATTTACAATCTCATATCCAACATTTTTTACAAATCTAACAATATATTCTAAAAGTTTTTTTGAATCAATATTTTTAAATCTCTCATCAGTATCAGGAAAAAACTCTCCAATATCTCCAGCACCAATAGCTCCTAGTAAAGCATCAATTAAAGAGTGAATTAAAACATCACCATCGCTGTGAGCCTTAAACCCATAAGAGTATGGAAGCTCTACTCCACCTAAAAACATTGGTTTATTATCTTCAAAACTATGCAAATCAAAACCAAAGCCTGTAAAGAAGTTTTTTGATGGAGATTTTAGACAAGGAATTTCATCTAAATCATCTAAAAATGTTAATTTTTTTGCTTTAACGCAACCTTTTACATAAGAGATTTCATAGCCACTATTTTTAATAGCACTACTTTCATCTGTAAACTCAATATTTGTATTTAATGCTTTTTTTAAAACATCTGTAAGTGATAGTTGTGGAGTTTGTATTAGCTTTACCTCATCTCTATTTATTGTATTTTTCTCATAAATAACAGTATCACTAACACCTAAAATAGGAACTACACAAGTTGCTTTATCTTTTAGCTCTAATATTCTATCTATCATATCTTTAGATATACAAGCTCTTGCAACATCGCTTATCATAACATATTTTGTATCTACAAAATTCAAAGCATTTTTAATAGAGTTTTGTCTTGTCTCTCCACCTTTAACATATAAAAAATCATCATTAAAATTTTGCATATATCTTAACTCATCTTCATGAGAGACAACAATAGTTTTTTTAAAATTTGAGTATGAGTTTAGTCTTGAAGTAACATTTAACCATAAAGGCTCATTTTCAACCCTTAACCACTGTTTCTTGCATACATTTTCAAATCTAGTAGAATTTCCTGCACACAACACCACTAATGTAACATCTTCCAATTATCTGTTCCTTTGAATTTGAGTAAAAAAGTTACAGATTCTAGCTCTTTTTTTCTTATAAACTATTTAATTACTTGAAAAATGCTACTTTTTATCTCATTAAAACTCTCTTTAAAAAAATTTGTATCAAATTCATACTCGTTTAATACAACTAGACTTTTATCAAAATCTAAACTATTTAAAGGCTCTTTTGGATTTGTTATATTATTAACAACATTTAAAATCATAGATTTTATTTTAAAAGCCTCAGGAGCATTTTGTAAATCTTCAAAAAATGCAATTGATAAAATTATATTTGGGCTTAATTTCCAATGTTTAAGTATATTTGCAGATACTCTTGAACTTTTGTATCCTGTAAATTTCTCTTCACCTGCTATTACACTACTTCTATTTATCTCACTAATAAACTGTTCTGCTAATTTATGCTCACTAATAGCTTTTGAAATAATTGGTTTTGAGATATTTTTTAAAAATGCTGGTATTAAAAGTGAACTTTTTAAACTATTATCAAATTTTGATAACCACCTATTGATAAAGTAGATACTTAAAGTATTTGAGTATAAGAACTCATCACTTCTAATTGTATAAGCAAAAAGATTTTTAGGTAGAGTGTTAGATATTAATAAAGCTGTACACAGTGCTGTCATAAATTCAAGATTTGTAATTTTTATAAGATTTATAATTGTTCTTTTATTGTTTTTAAAATCAAAAAAATTAAACTCTACAATTTTTAATAGCTCAGCTTGTAGATTTTTATCTTCTGCAATAATTTTTAGTAACTCTTTTGGATTTTCAAAAGAGGATTTTCTAAAATTGTCTAAATCTACTATAGTTTTTGGTAATTTTTCATCTATTTGTAAATATTTGTTAAAGTTTTTAATCATTTTATTATATCCTTTGAAATTGAAAAAAAATTATATGAAATAGTAACTTATAATCTTAAAATATATCTATAAATAATTTAAGACAAAAATTATCCTATTTAAACTATAATTTTACCTAGAGTTTTAAAAAAGGATTAAAATGAGTATAGAAGATATTAAAAAATCATTAGAAAATGTAAAATATCCAGGCTTTTCAAAATCAATTATTGATTTTGGATTTGTAAAAGATATTAAATTAGATGCAAACTCTTGCACAATACTATTAGATATTACTTCAACAGCAAAAGAGGTTGAAGATGAGTTAAGAAGAGAGATTCCAAAAGCTCTTTCTAATTTAAATGTTAATTTGGTTTTTAATAAACCAAAAGAGGAGCAACAAAAAAGCAATAGCGTAAGTGGTCAAAATATTGCACCACAAATCAAAGATATTGTAATGGTAAGCTCTGGAAAAGGTGGAGTTGGAAAATCAACTACAACTGTAAACCTTGCAATTGCAGCAGCTATGCAAGGTAAAAAAGTTGGTATTTTAGATGCTGATATTTATGGACCAAATATTCCAAGAATGATGGGAGTAAATGGAAAAGAGGTTGAAGTAATTGGAAATAAAGCAAAACCTTTAAATGCTTATGGCGTAGATATTATGTCTATGGGAATTTTAATGAAAGAGGGAGAAGCTGTTATTTGGAGAGGTGCTATGATTATGAAGGCAATCCAACAGCTTTTAAGAGATATTTTATGGGAAGAGTTAGATATTTTATTTATTGATATGCCTCCAGGAACAGGAGATGCTCAATTAACTCTTGCTCAAAGTGTACCTGTTAGTGCTGGAATCAATGTAACAACTCCTCAACATGTAGCTTTAGATGATAGTAGAAGATCTTTAGATATGTTCTCTAAGCTTCATATTCCAGTTGCTGGAATAGTTGAAAATATGAGTGGATTTATATGTCCATCATGTAACACAGAATCTGATATTTTTGGAACAGGAACATGTGATGAGTTAGCAAATGAGTACAATACTCAAGTTTTAGCTCATCTTCCAATTGAACCTGCTATTAGAGTTGGTGGGGATAGCGGAAAGCCAATAGTTTATTTTGAACCTGAATCAATAAGTGCAAAAAGATATATGATGGCTGCAAGTAAACTTATATCTATGCTTGAAAATCAAGGTGAAGTTTCAAATGAAGCTATTCAGCCAATTATGCCAGCTGGGGTTAGTGCATGTTCTACTGAAGGACAAAAAATAAAAGCTGAACAAGAAGCTAAAAAAAGTGGTGGTTGTGGCTCTGGATGTGGTTGCCACTAAAAATTTTTAAATAAAAGAGAAGCTTAACTTCTCTTTTATAAAATCTCATCTATTAATACTTGAACCCTCTTTTGAGAAGTATGATTTAAAAAAGTTAAATTTTACTAAACTGTTAAAATAATCAACATCTAATCTAGGCTTATCTAAATATATATTTTCATAACTCTCATCATATTTTTTTATCAAATCTGTAGAGTAAATACCACTATAATCAATCATTAGTTTATCTTCAAAAACTGTGTATTTATCTATAATATTTACATAAAACTCTTCATCTACTAAATAAGTAAGAACTTCAATATTTTTAAACTCTTTTTTCTCTACAAGTTTATAAGATTTTGCTTTAATTGTATCCATAAAAAGTGATACAAAATATCCTCTAGCAACTCCATTCCACTTGCAAGAGCTATCAAGATTTATATACTCTGTAAATATCTTTTTATATTTTATATCATTACTTAAACTAATATATGAGAAGTTTGCACAAGCATCATAACTGTTTTGTTTTTTTTCATTTTCAAATTCACTTTGAATCAAATTTGATTTAGTGCCACATGAAACTAAAAATATGAAGACTATACAAATGTATATAAACCTTAACATTTTGAACTCCTAAAATAATAGAATTTTACTATTTTTAATCTATTAATTACTTTTTAGTGGAGTAAAATCTTTTAAAGCCAAAAAATCTGCTCTTGGTTTTGATGCTCTAAATGGTTTTAAAGGAGTATTTTCTACACTATTAAACACATAAAAAACATTTGTTCTATCATAGGGTGAGATATTATCACTACTTCCGTGTAAAATATTTCCATCATGAATTACCATAGTACCCTCTTCTCCTAAAGCAGCAACTAAATCATCTGGAGTTGTAAGGCTTTGTATTGCTTCTAAACTAGGAACTCCATACTCTTGTTTTTTTAAAGATTGTTTGTAGTTATCAAGAGGTGTTTCTCCAGCACAAGAGATAAACTTTTTATGGCTACCTTTTATTAAATAAAGAGGTCCATTAAATTGTGTATTATCACTTAACATTACCCAAGCTGACAAACATCTACATCTTGGTAATCCATCTTCACAATGCCATGTTTCAAAATCACTATGCCAAGGAAAAGATTTTCCTTTATATGCATGTTTGATATTTATTCTTCCATGATGAATATAAACATCACTTCCCAAAATTTGTCTAACTTTATCTAAAATTCTAGGATCTTTTGATAGTTTATCAAATAGTTTACTATAAAGATGTTGATTAAATATTGTTCTTAATTCATTGCTATCAGGTTCACTAATAAACTCATCTTTTTTTCTAAGTTCAATATTTGATTCTAAGCTTTTTAACTCCTCTTTAAAAGCTTTGATCTCATCTTTAGAGAAAAGCTTAGGAAAAACTATAAAACCATTTCTCTCATAACTATCTAACTGCTCTTTATTTAAAGAGTGCTCTGTTATCATCTTTTTAGAATAGACAACAGGATCAACTCTATTTATAATATTTTCATCTTCCAATCTACTTGGATATAAATCTTGCACTAACTAAACCTCCTTTTTATTAATCAACAAGCGGATAAACGCCATTTTCATCGTGATTTTCAGTTCCTTTAATTGGTGGATTAAATACACAAATAAGCCTCATATCTTCACTTCCACCATATAAATTGTGTTCATCATGATTATTTAAAGCGTACATTACACCATCATAAATTTCATGAACAACTCCTGTTTTTAAATCCTCGATTTTTCCATTTCCAGCAACACAATAAACAGCTTCAAGATGATTTTGGTAGTGAATGTGTGTTTTTGTGTTTGCTTTTATAATTGTTTCATGAAAAGAAAATCCCATTCCATCATCTTTTAAAAGCATTCTTCTACTAAGCCATTGACCAT
This sequence comes from Aliarcobacter sp., assembly GCF_041672065.1. NCBI lineage: Bacteria > Pseudomonadati > Campylobacterota > Epsilonproteobacteria > Campylobacterales > Arcobacteraceae > Aliarcobacter > Aliarcobacter sp. Next base: position 14,764 of record NZ_JBAZAH010000036.1, read on the forward strand.
CTTTTGCAAAAACCTCTTTAGAAGTTCCTATTACATCTTTTTTTATATCTCTTACTATCATTAGTACTCTCCTTTTAAGTGTTCACTTCTCTCTTCTATTAACTTATCAACTGCTATTTCAAATCTTTTTAATCCCTCTTTTAAAAGCTCTTCTTCAATTAAAAGTGGTGGTAAAAATTTAACAACTTGTCCTTCGCTTCCACATGTCTCTACGATTAATCCCTCTTGAAATGCTTTTTTAGAAATTTCACCTGCCATTGATTTATCATTTTTTATCTCAAAACCATAAACCAAACCTCTACCTCTTACATCAATATCATAAACATCTTTGTGCTTATTTGCAATTTGAGTTAAACTATCTTTTAAAATTTCCTCTTTATATTTTACAGCTTTTGATAAATTATCATTTTGCCAATAGTTATCAAGAGATACTTTTGAAGCAACAAAAGCTAAATTATTTCCTCTAAAAGTTCCTGTGTGTTCACCTGGTTTCCATTGGTCTAAATGTGGTTTAAATAGTAAAAGTGCCATTGGTAAACCACCACCAATTGATTTTGACAAGGTTACCATATCAGGATTTATTCCAGCAAATTCAAAAGAGAAAAACTCTCCACTTCTTCCATTTCCAACTTGAATATCATCAACAATTAGTAACATATCAAACTCTCTACAAATTGCTTCAAGTTCTTGTAGCCACTCTTTTGAAGCTACATTTATTCCACCCTCACCTTGAATAGTTTCAAGTATAACAGCAGCTGGTAAATCAACTCCACTACTTCCATCTTCTAAAAACTTTCTAAAATATTTAAGTGTATTCATATCATCAAAATAACCATCAAAAGGCATAAAAGTTGCATTTGTTCTACTTATATAACTCTCATCTCTATACTCATTATTTCCAGTTACTGCAAGTGAGCCTTGAGATAAGCCATGGTAACCATTTGTAAATGCCACAACATTACTTCGTCCTTTTACAAGTCTTGCTAATTTTAAAGCTGTTTCAACAGCGTTTGTTCCTGTTGGTCCTGTAAATTGTAGTTTATATTCAAGATTTCTTGGTTTTAAAATCAAGTTTTCAAAAGATTGTAAAAACTCTTTTTTTGCAGTTGTTGCCATATCAAGCCCATGAACTATCCCATCTTCTTGCAAATACTCAATTAAAGCTTTGCTTATATGTTCATTATTGTGTCCATAATTTAAAGTTCCAGCTCCAGCAAAAAAATCAATATATTCAACTCCTTGTTCATCTGTTAAAATAGACCCTTTGGCTTTTTTAAATATTGTTGGGAAACTTCTTATATATCCTCTTACTTCTGATTCTAATTTTTCAAATATTCTCATTTTTTTTCTCCTTATTTTATTGGTCCAATTTTAAATTGAACTTCCTCTTCGTGCGAATTAACAAAATCTTCTATAAAAAATAGTGTGCTTTTTTCTATATTTGCTTCATATTTTTTTGCAAACTTCTCAAAAACTCTTTGAGATGAGATGTTTGAAGGTGATACAGTTGAGATTAAATATTTTATATTTTTTCTTGAAACTATATTATCTATTAAATTTAAAGCTAGATTTTTTCCTCTATGATTTTCATCAACAGCTACTTGCCAAATAAAAAGTGTGTCATTTTCATTTGGTAAATAATATCCTGAAACAAAACCAACAATCTGATTTTCAAATAGAGCAACACTACAGCTATTTTTAAAGTGAGTTGTTTGAAGAAGGTACAAATAGTGCGAGTTTAAGTCTAAGACTTTGCTTTTTTTCACTAAGTCATATATTTGTTTAGCGTCATTTTTTTCTGGTTCTCTTATGGTGTATCTGGATTCCATAATGCTCCTTTTTAGTATAAATTATGTAATTTTTTTACAAATTTTATGTAAAATATTTACAAACTAAGAGTACAATTTATACCATTTTAAAATAAGATATAGCTTAATGAGCAAAATATTTTTAAACTATTTATTACAATAAATATCGATTTATAGGGGATTGTAAGAAATTTGTTAAATTTAGAAGTTATCTAGTTTTTCAGAATCAGAACTTGATAGAGTTTCAAGCTTTTTATCAATAATCTTCAAAAACTCCTCTTTATGTTTTGAATCCATATTATCTTCTAATATCTCTAAAATATAAGAGATTCCATTTGAGTTTATTTTTTTGATTGTTGCTAAATAGTGAACAAATGCTATCATTTTGATATCATCTATTGAGTATAGTTTTTTGATAGTTTTATCTTTTTCCAAAGGTAGAAGTTTTTTCTCTTCATACATTTTTAAAGTTCTAGTTTTAGTATTTAGAAGTTCTGAAATACTACTAAGTGGTAAGATATTTTTTTGATTATTTAAAAGTGCCATGGTTTATCTAAAAAGAAGTGTGGATTTATCCACACTTATAATACTCTTGGAATAATTCTTCTACTTTTTCTATTACTAACTCTTCATGCCAATTATGTCTTTTAGCAAAAGTTTTGATTTCATACTCTTTCTCTTCTTCTGTACAAAAAAAGTATAATTTTTTTACAAAAGGTTTTGGTACAGAGATTGCTATTTTTTGGAAAAAGTTCTCTTTGCACATAGGTGAGCAAAAAACCTTTGAAATTGGTATTTTTTTAGAGCAGTGTTGACAACTATTTGTCATATTAACTCCTTTTACATAAATTAAGTCCGTGCATTATAACAAGCAATTATTAAATGCAACTTAGTTGTATAAGAAAATTTAATAATTTTTATTTTTTTCTAGAATTTTTTTCTTCAATTCCCGAGATAGAAAATCTTCTTTTCAACTCTTGTTTTACTCTATCAGGATCTATATTTAAACTAGCCATTGCAACTAAAATATGGTATGTAATATCGGCTGCTTCGTATATAGCCTCATCTTTATTTTTATCTTTTATAGCAAAACAAAACTCTCCTGCTTCTTCAACAATTTTTTTAAGCATAGAGTTTGTATCACCTTTTAAAAGTTTTGCTGTGTACGATTTTGTCGTATCTTCGTTTTTTCTCTCTTGAATTGTGTGATATAAACTATCTATTACACTATAAGTTTTTGAAGTATCAACTAAAACATCTTCAACAATTTTCTCATTTTGTATATTTGTAAAAAAGCAAGATTTTCTTCCTGTATGACAAGCAACTCCTTCTTGAATTACCTTAAACAAAAGTGTGTCATTATCACAATCAAGAAAAATATCTACAATTTTTTGAGTATGATTTGAGCTCTCACCCTTTTTCCAAATTCTTTGTTTGCTTCTGCTAAAATAGTGTGCAAAACCATTTTTTAAAGTTAATTCAAGTGCCTCTTTATTTACATAAGCCAACATCAAAACTTCATTTGAAGAGCTATCTTGTGTAATAACTGGAATTAAATCATCCATTTTTTCCCACTCTATTTTTTCTAAAATTTTCATCAATCTATTCCTTTAAAAACTGCTTCTACATCTAATTTTAATTTTTCTAATGTTTTCTCTTCTTGATTAACATCCACATCAACTCCTACATCATAAGAGTTTTTTTTCTTCTCTTTTGATTCTATCTTTTGAGGAATATTTGTATTATATCTTTGCGAAGGAGTATAATCTATTTTTGGTTCTAAATCTAT
>NZ_JBAZAH010000037.1:0-17380 GCF_041672065.1 Aliarcobacter sp.
TGTAAAGTTCTCACTTGCAATCATCTCAAGATGATTTGTTTGTCTTTTTAGTTCTGCTTCAACTATCTCAAATACTTCAATATCTGCTACTTCTAAATTATCGTTTGTTATGTAGTTCATATTTTTCTCCAATTTTTATTTCTCTTCATCTTCACTATGTAAATCAATCTCTTGTTTTACAGGTTTCATTGCTGGAAAAAGTAAAACATCTCTAATAGAGTGTTGATTTGTAAGCATCATTACAAGTCTATCAATTCCAATACCTTGACCAGCAGTTGGGGCCATACCATAAGATAGAGCATTTACAAAATCCTCATCCATCTCATGAGCTTCATCATCTCCACTATCTTTTGCAGCCATTTGAGCTTCAAATCTTCCTAATTGGTCAAGTGGATCATTTAACTCACTAAATGCATTTGCAATCTCTTTTCCAGCTATAAACAACTCAAATCTCTCTGTTAAGTGAGGTTTTACATCATTTCTTCTTGCAAGTGGAGAGATATCAACTGGATACTCTGTAATAAATGTTGGATTAATAAGTTTTGCTTCAACAAACTCATCAAATAGTTCACCTTGAAGTTGTCCAAGATTTAATTTTGAATTTGCTTCAAGTTTATTTGCTCTTAAAAACTCTAAAATTTTCTCTTTATCTTCAACTATATCTTGTGGAACTCCACCAATTTCATATAAAGATTGAATTAGTGGAATTTGTGTAAATTTATTAAAATCTATTTTAAAATCACCATAAGGAAGAATTTTTGGAAGATCTAAATTTTCAAATAGATATTCAAAATACTCAATTGTAAGTTCAATTAAATCTTCATAAGTTTTATATGCCCAATAAAACTCTATTGAAGTAAATTCAGGATTATGTGTTGCATCCATTCCTTCATTTCTAAAGTTTCTATTTATCTCAAATACAGCTTCAAATCCACCAACAATTAATCTTTTTAAATAAAGTTCTGGTGCAATTCTTAAAAATCTATCAATTCCTAAAGCATTGTGATGAGTAACAAATGGTTTAGCATTTGCTCCACCTGCAATTGGATGCATCATAGGAGTTTCAACTTCTAAGAAACCTTTTGCTTCAAAAAATCTTCTAGTAAGTGAAATTACTTTACTTCTAATATGAAAAGTTTTTCTCACTTCACTATTCATAATTAAATCTAAATATCTTTGTCTATATCTTAGCTCTTTATCTTGAATTCCATGATATTTTTCTGGAAGAGGAGATATAGCTTTTGTAAGAATTTTTAAGTTTGTAACAAGAAGTGATAACTCTCCATGACCTGTTACAAATGGATAACCACTAACTTCAACAATGTCTCCAACTTCTACAAATTTTTTGAAAATATCATTATAAAAATTCTCTTCTAAATTATCTCTTGCTACATAAACTTGTAAAACACCGCTTTCATCTTCAATTTTTAAAAAACTAGCTTTTCCCATAAGTCTAAAAAGTTTTATTCTTCCTGATATTGTATAGTTTCTATTCTCATCTCTTTTTGACTCTAATTTAAATACATCACTATTTACATTTAAATATTTTGCAATTGTACAATCTCTTTTACTATCATTTGGGTAAGGGTTTATTCCTAAATTTCTTAAATTTTCAGCTTTCTCTATTCTTTGTTGTATAAATCTATTTTCAAACAATTTTTAATCCTTTTTTAATCCTCTTTATTTTGATTATTAACACTATCAAATCTATCTTTTTGACTTTTTAATTCATCTTCAAACTGCTGTTTTTGTCTATTTAACTCTTTTTCAAACTCTTGCGCTGCTTTCTCTTTTATAAAATCACTTGCTTGTTGCTCCATTTGAACTGCCTCATCTTTTGCACCTTCAATCACAGTTGAAATATCTTCTTGAATCTCTTTTGTACCTTCATTTAGTTGCTCTTTAATAGAGTTTGTATCAAGTTTCATAATGTATGAACCAACACTTATTAAATGTGGCATAACTATAGAGTTTGAGAAATTTTCATCTATTGATTTTTTAAATGAATCAATTGAGTTTATAGCATAAGCTATAATTGAGAAAATTAAAAATACTTTTGCAGCACCAAAAATAAATCCTAAAACTCTATCAAATATTCCAAGTCCACTTGCACTAAAAATCTTGCTAACAATAATACCTAAACTATAAATAACAAACCAAATAGCAATAACAGATATTATAAAACCTAAAAGTTTTATTGTAGATTCATTCTCTATATTTAAAACAGAAGCTACAACATTTCCAACCTCTAAAGATATCCTAGAAGCTATAAATATAGCACCAACAATACCTAAAAGACCAAAAACCTCTTTTATAAAACCTTTAAATAAGCCCTTTAACCCTAAAAAAAGAGTAATTAAAATAATTACTATATCAAACATTGCAATATCTTGCATAAAAGTTCCTTTTTTGAATAATTCGTGAATTTTATCTAAAAAAGATAAAATTAAAGTTTAATTAAAATTTATTACAATGTTCAAGCCTTTGAGGTTTTTACCATCATAAATAAATTTTTTATTCTCTAGTTGTATTGTCAAATTTAATGTTTTTACAAAAAATTCATGAACAGTATATAGACCAAGACCAATTCCATAAGAGTTATGTTTTGTTGTGAAATATGGTTCAAAAACCTTTGGTAAGATATCTTCATCTATACCATTTGCACTATCTTGAATTGATAGCTCTTTATTTGAAAAATCTATTAAAATAACTTTTTTTTCTAAGTTTTTCTCACTGTTTAAAGCATAAATTGAGTTATCAATAATATTTAAAATAGAGTCTGTAAAATCATTTTTATTGCACTCTATCATTAAATCATTATTATGTGTAAACTTACATTCAATACCATTTTCTTCAAAAATTGTTTCAAAAAAAGATATTACACTATTTATAATTTCAACTATTGAAGAGCTATTTTTAGCATCTTTATCAAAAAAAGTAGAGAAGTTTTCTATGGTTTTTGATAATTTTTTTGTATTTAGCATTATTTTATCGCAAGATTCTAAAATCTCATTTTTTTCTAGTTGATTTAACTCCTCTTTTAGTCTCATTCCACTTGAAATTGTACTAATAACACTCAAAGGCTGCCTCCAGTGGTGTGCAATATTATTCAAAGTTCTCTCAATTGCATTTATTTTTGATTGTTGAAATATTAATTTTTGTTCATTTTTCTCTTTTTCAATTTGTAAAATCTCATTTGTAATATCTATAAATGTAATTAAGAAAGTTGAATCAATTTTTTGTGTAGATGCTTTAACACTAAAGTGTCTTAGTTCATTATTTGAGTTTTTAATTGCAACTTTAAATGATTTATTGTTGTTTGTAAATAGATATTCAGCCCAATTTTTACCATCATAAAATCTATTTTTTAGATACTCATCATTTTTCATATCTTCAAATGTATAACATATACAAACATATTTATTCCTAAACTCATCTATATTTTTCACACTTGGAAAGAAGTTAAAAAGTTGTTGATTTGCAGTTACAATTTTTTCACCATCTGTAATAATTATAATATTTGGTTGAGAATCTAAAATGATTCTATTTTTTCTATCTTCATATCTTACATTTTTTATATAGTATGCTAAAAACAGGGCAAAAAGTATTGTTAAAGCTATAAATGAAGCTAAAACACTTTGAATTTTTATATGGTTTAAGCTCTCTAAATTTATGCTATTTAGTTTAATAAAATTTAATATATAAGCTAGATTCTCTCCATTTTCATTAAAGAGTGGATATTTAGATATTAAGTAACCATTTTCAACAATATAAGAATCTATATTTATATATTTTTCAATTCCATTATTTTTTATGTAGTTGTATAAATCTATATCAACATTTGCATTTGCAATATAATAGTCATCTATAAAAAGCTTTGATAATAAAGGATTTGTAAGGTTTTTTCTAATACTTTTGTCTGCTATTACAACAGGAGATATGCTATTTTTATTTAAATCTTCTGTTATTGAATCAAAATGTGTAACAACTTCTAAAGCTCCTTGAAATTTTCCATCTTCATCAAATATTGGGGTTCTTGCTTTTATTCCAACATTAAAAAGCCCAGCACTAATTGAAGTTGATATATTTTGAAGTGAGGATAATTTTTTTAAATCAGGTCTAAATTTAAGATTCCCTCTTATATTTGTCCATGATCTATAAACGCTATTTAAATTTTTATCAAAAATTTGAATCCAAATATTTTTATATTTTGAATGTGTCTCTATTAATTTTGCAATTTTTTCATAATTTAAATCTTTAAAAGTTCTATTTTTCAGGTGATTATAAAGATTTTCATCTTTTGATAAAGCAATTGCAATTGCCAAAGATGTATTTTGTTTATCATTTATTAAATTTTGAGTTTTTTCAAATATATTTTTATTTGTACTATCATAAATAGATTTTAATAGCTTTGATTGTTTACTATTTATATATATATTTGTTAAAACTACTGCTAAAATTACAGATACGATAAAACCTAAACCTATTAGATAAATACTTTTTTTTCTTTCCAATTTTTGCTCTTATGATAATTTTTTAATAAAGGCTAAGCATATAAAATAATCTCTTATTTATAAATTAAACTTCACTTCTATTTAATTTATTTTAGATAAAATCACACTTATGATTAAAAGATACCCAACAAAACAGATAAAAGTAGGAAATGTCCTAATTGGTGGTGATGCACCAATAAGTGTTCAATCTATGACATTTAGTAAAACATCAGATATTAAAGCTACTGTTGAGCAGATAACTAGACTTCATTTTGCAGGAGCTGATATTGTAAGAGTCGCTGTTCCTCATATTGAAGATGCAGAAGCTTTAAAAGAGATAAAAAAGCAAGTACAAATACCAATTGTTGCAGATATTCATTTTCACTATAAACTAGCATTAATTGCTGCAGAAGTTGTTGATTGTATTAGAATAAATCCAGGAAATATTGGAGATAAAAAAAGAGTTCAAGAGGTTGTAAAAGCTTGTAATGAACGAAATATCCCAATTAGAGTTGGAGTAAACTGTGGAAGTTTAGAAAAAGAGTTTGAGAACAAATATGGTCAAACACCAAAAGGTATGGTTGCAAGTGCTGATTATAATATCAAATATCTTGAAGATTTGGGCTTTACAGATATTAAAATATCACTAAAAGCCTCTGATGTTCAAAGAACAGTTGAAGCTTATAGAATGTTAAGACCTATGAATAACTATCCATTTCATTTAGGGGTAACTGAAGCTGGAACTGCTTTTCACTCTACAATAAAATCATCAATTGCTCTTGGAAGTCTGATTTTAGATGGTATTGGAGATACTTTAAGAGTCTCTATGACAGGAGAGCTTGAAGAGGAGATTAAAGTAGGTCGAGCTATTTTAAAAGATGCTGGAGTTTTAAAAGAGGGTTTAAATATTATATCTTGTCCAACTTGTGGAAGAATTGAAGCTGATTTAGTAAGTGCTGTTGCAGAGGTTGAGAGAAGAACAGCTCATATTAAAACTCCTCTTGATGTTTCAGTTATGGGTTGTGTTGTAAATGCTATTGGAGAGGCAAAAAGTGCTGATGTTGCAATTGCTTTTGGAAAAGGAAGTGGGCTTGTTATGAAAAAAGGTGAGATTATTGCAAAATTAAGTGGTGATGCTTTAATAGACAAGTTTGTTGAAGAAGTTGAATTTGAAGCGAAAAGAAAAGCATAATGGATAGTATTTATAGCATAAACATTGAAAGAGCTGTTTTAAGTTCAATCTTCTTTAACCCTGAAGAGCTAGAGGATGTTTTAGGAGTTTTAAAACCTAAGGATTTTTATCTTCCAGCTCATAGGGCTATTTTTGAAGCAATGGTAAAACTTCATGAAGAAGATATGCCAATTGATGAGGATTTTGTAAGAAATAGGGTTGATAAGAAAAGTGCAGATGATCAAGTTTTACTTGAAATTTTAAGTGCAAATCCTATTACAAATACAGCTGCTTATGTAAGAGAGATAAAAGATAGTGCTGTAAAAAGAGAGTTAGCAACACTTGCAACAACAATAAAAAAAGTTGCAATTGAAGATGAGGTTAGTGCAAATGAAGCTTTAGATACTATTCAAGGAGAGCTTTATAAAATATCTACAAATAGTGCTACTAGTGAATTAAAAGATATGCAAACTGTTACAAGTGATACTTTAGATTATATTAAAAAGATGAAACTACTTGGTAATAAATATCTAATTGGTCAAACAACAGGTTTTGATTCACTTGATAAAAGAACAACAGGATTAAATGAGGGTGATTTAGTAATTATTGCTGCACGTCCAGCCATGGGAAAAACTGCACTTGTTTTAAATATGGCTTTAAAAAATGTTGAAAGAGGAAAAGGTGTAATATTTTTCTCACTTGAGATGCCAGCTGAACAGCTGATGCTAAGAATGCTTGCTACAAAAACATCAATTCCTTTACAAAATCTTAGAAAAGGTGATATGGATGATAAAGAGTGGTCTATTTTAAGTGCTGCTTTTGATGATTTAAATAGTAAAAAACTATTTGTTGATGATGGTGGAAGTATAAATATTAATCAACTTCGTGCAAGAGTGCGAAAACTTGCTCAAAATCAAGAGAATAATATTAGCCTTGTAATTATCGATTATCTTCAACTTATGCAAGGTCTTGGAAATAAAGATAGACATCAAGAGGTTTCTGATATTTCAAGAGGTCTTAAAATGCTTGCGCGTGAGCTTAAAATTCCGATTGTGGCACTCTCTCAATTAAATAGGGGATTAGAAAATAGACCTGATAAAAGACCAATGTTAAGTGATTTAAGAGAATCAGGAGCAATTGAGCAGGATGCTGATATTATAATGTTTGTTTACAGAGATGATGTTTATAAGCAAAGAGATGAGGCCAGAAAAGAGAAAGAGGCAAAAGATAGGGGTGAGGATTATAAATCTAAATTTATAGACAGACCTATTGAAGAGGCTGAAATAATAATTGGAAAACAAAGAAATGGACCAATTGCTACAGTTAAACTGGATTTTCATAAATCTTTGACTAAGTTTATGGATAAAGAGAATGAAAACTTTGGTGCAGCACCTGTTGAGGTTGTTTTTGAATCAATTGTTGATACATCAAAAGAGACAAAGGTAGATTTTCCAGATATTTTTTAAATTTACACAAGGAGCATAAAATGAAAAAAGCTTTTTCTTTGATTGAGATTATATTTGTGATTGTAATTTTGGGAATAATAGTCTCATTTGCTGCTCCAAAACTTATGGATACAAAAGATAGTGCTTTGGTATCAACATTAAAAAGAGATATCTCTACAGCAATAAACTCTATTCAAAGCTACTATTTGTTGAATCAAAAAATTGAAGATATAAATGATGTTTTAAATATAGGTTCTACAAATTGGGATATTGAAAAACTAAGAATGAGTGATAAAAACTCTTGTGTTAGTTTAGAGATAAAAAATAGTATAAATGGTTTAAAAATTGAGCTAGATGTAGATTTAGTTAAAGATTTACCAATTTGTAAAAAGTTAAGAGAGAGTGGCTTAGAGTCAAAAACTTTTGATGTTTATTAAAAATAATATTTAAACATTTTTCAAATTTATAACTAAATTTTATATCAAAATAGAAAAACAAGCCCCTGATGGCATGTTTTTTGCCTCTATTGTTCCTTTGAAATGATTTTCAATTATCATTTTTGACATATAAAGACCTATACCACTCCCTTTTTCTTTTGTTGTAAAGTAAGGCTCAAAAATATGGTTTATATTTTTATTTTCTATACCACCTGCATTATCAATTTTTAATTTCAAAACTAATAAATATACTATTCTTATTAAAAATAGGTTTCATTATATTAGAAATATCTATTTTGCATATCTCAAATGCTTCACATATTGAAGCCTTATTTCCTGCAATTAATCAAGTATTTAAATTGAATGATAATGAAAAATAATACTAATTATTGATTTGTTAAAGTAGTATTAAAGTTGATTTAGTAGTATTCAAATTTAATTTATAAAAAGGAGCATATATTATGCATAAGTCATTTTGGTTTCAACTTCACTGGTTGTTGGGGATAGTTTTTGGACTTACTTTGTTTATTGTAGGTATTTCAGGAGCAATTTTATCTTATGAAAAAGAGATATTAAGATTTATAAATAAAGATACATATAGTGTAAAAATTCCAGCAGATAAACAAATCTTAACAACTCAAGAGATTTTAGAAAAGTATCAATATTTAAATAAAGATGCAAAGATAAATAGCATCTCTTTTTCAAGTGATAAAAGTGAAAGTGTAGTCTTAAACCTAGCAGTTCCAAATAATAGAAAAGGTAAAAATATATTTATAAATCCTTATACAGCTGAGGTTTTGCCAGATATTAAAGGGAAGGATTTTTTTCAATTCTTTTTTGTTTTGCACAGATGGTTAGCTTTTGAGAAAGAGGCTAGAACTATTGGTAAAAATATAGTTGCTATTACAACTATTGTTTGTTTAATTTTAACTATAGGTGGATTAGTTGTATATTGGCCAAGAGTTAAAAGAAACTTTTTAAATAGCTTTACATTTAGTTTTAAACATAAAAAAAGAGCTTTTGTATCAACTATGCATAGTGCTGTTGGTATGTGGGTTATTCCATTTTTCTTACTTTTATGTCTAACAGGACTTTACTGGTCGTATGATTGGTATAGAAGTGCTATGTTTACGGTGATGCAAGTTGAACAACCAAAAAGAGCAGCATCTTCTCAACAAACAAAAATAGATAAAAAAGAGGATATAAAAGCTATTAGTTTTGATAATCATCAAAAAGTAGTTGATATATTTAATCAAAATGTTTCAAAAGATTATAAAAATGCAAGATTATCATTAACACCAAATAAAGATGGCTTATACACAATAACATATTTATATGCAGATGCAACTCACTTTAGAGAATCAAACTCTATGCAAATAGATATTTCAAAATTAGCTGTTGTAAAAGATTCTAAATTTGAAGATAAAAAATTAAATGAACAACTTATGAGTAGTATGTTACCTCTTCATAGTGGAGAGTATTTTGGTTGGATTGGACAACTTTTGATGTTTTTAGCATCTTCATTAATGGCACTATTTGTAATAACAGGATATATGCTTTATTATGACAGAATAAAGAAAAAAAGAGCCAAAGCTTTAAAAGAAAATAGTTCTATAAATTAGATAATAAAAAAGGTCAAGAAAAAATCTTGACCTTTTTTTGTATGTTTAGTAGAGCCTCTACTCTTGATTTTTTAACAACACTTTTTAAAACCACCACTGTTATATCTTCTATCTAGTGCTTCATTAAAAAATTCACCTCTTGATAAAACTTTATCATTTGGATGGTTTCTTTTCATATGCTCAAGATATTTTTCATAACTTGATAGTCCCACAAGGGGATGAAAAAACTTTTCAGATTTTTCATAAAGTGTTTTAATATGTTTAAACACTTTTAAGCCTTTTGAAGAGAATCAAGTCTTACATAAGGAGACTCTTTTAAAGGTATTTTAATTTTTCCAAAACAGATTCCCAAAGTTGCAATTATTACTAAAGTAGTTGCAAACATAAAGAATATACATAAAATTGCATTTATAATATTTGAAAACTTAACTTGAGTTGAAATAGAGATACTATTTTGGATTTTTTCAATCTCAGCTACATCAGTTGTAGTTAAAAGTTTTGCTTCTAAATCAACAATTTTTTGTGAGTGAATTTGAGCAGTTGCAACATGACTTACTGCATTATGAACTCTATCTCCCTCTTTATATGGTAATACTTTTTGAATTCCACCATACATTGTTGCAGTTAGAACAAAAATTGCTGGAATTACAGTAACCCAAGTATATTTTGCTTTCCCCATTTTGTATAAAACAGCAGTAGCAAGTAAAAGAGCAATTCCAGCTAACATTTGGTTACTTACACCAAATAGTGGCCATAATGAATAAATTCCACCTCTTGGATCAATTGTTCCTTGGTATAAGAAATATCCCCATCCAGCAACACTTAAAAAAGTTGCTAAAATACCAGCAGCATAGTTATTTGTATTTCCTAAAGGTTTGTAAACATTTCCTAAAATATCTTGAACCATAAATCTACAAGCTCTAGTACCTGCATCAACAGCAGTTAAAATAAACAGAGCTTCAAATAAAATTGCAAAGTGATACCAAAATGCCATCATATCAATTCCACCAAATAGTTCATGAAGAACTAAAGCAACCCCAATTGCAAATGTTGGAGCCCCACCTGTTCTTGATAAAATTGTCTCTTCACCAATATTTTTTGTTAAAGAAATTATCTCTTCAGGAGTTACACTAAATCCCCAGCTTGAGATTGTTTGCGTAACTTGAATAATATCTGTTCCTATAAATGCAGCTGGTGAGTTAATAGCAAAATATAATCCTGGATGCAAAATTGTTGCACAAATTAAAGCCATAATAGCAACAGCACTCTCCATTAACATTGAACCATATCCAACAGGAAGTGCATGTGTTTCATTTTCAAGCATTTTAGGACTTGTTCCACTTGAAATTAGAGCATGGAAACCACTAATAGCACCACAAGCAATAGTAATAAATAAAAATGGAAAAATAGCACCTGCAAAAACTGGACCAGTTCCATCAAGGTATTGAGAGTTTACCTTTGGCATTTGAATATCTGGAGCAACAATAACAATTGCAATAGCCATAAGTAAAATTACACCAATTTTTAAAAAAGTTGATAGATAATCTCTAGGAGCTAGTAAAAACCATACAGGTAAAACAGCAGCTATAAAACCATAAGCCATCATGATAATTGCTAAAGTTGAAGCATCAAAAGTAAATCTAGCAGCCCAAACAGGATCTGCTGAAATAACACTTCCATAATGAATAGCCAAAATTAAAAGTACAAATCCAATAACTGAAGCCTCTCCAACTTTTCCAGGTCTTAAATATCTCATATAAATACCCATAAAAATTGCGATTGGAATAGTCATAGCAATAGTAAACAGTCCCCAAGGAGATTCTGCAAGTGCTTTTACAACAACCATTGATAAAATTGCAATAATAATTAGCATAATACCAAATATAGCTATCATAGTAACACCACCAACAAAAGTTCCTAACTCATCTTTTATAATTTCACCCAGTGATTTACCATTTCTTCTTGAAGATATAAATAAAACCACAAAATCGTGAACTGCACCTGCAAATACACCTCCTACAAGTATCCATAACATTGAAGGCAGATATCCCATTTGAGCTGCTAAAATTGGACCTACAAGTGGACCAGCTCCTGCAATTGCTGCAAAATGATGACCAAATAAAACAGATCTATTTGTTGGAACATAATCTCTTCCATCATCATTAATCATAGCAGGAGTTGCTCTATTTTTATCAAGTTCTAAAACTTTGTAAGCAACAAACCTTCCATAAAATCTATATGCAATCATATAGATACAAACAGCTGCAACAACTAAGTACATAGCTGAAACAGTTTCACCATTTTGTAGTGCTAAATAACCAAAGCATACAGCTCCAATTACAGCAACTACACCCCAGAGTAGTTTATTCATAGCGATTCCTTTTTTTTAAATAAAACTTTTAAGTCTACTACTTAATGTATAAAATAAAAGTTAAGTAAATTGTTAAAAATAACCTAAATTTTGTAAATATCTATTTATCTATTATTTTGTAATTTTTGTCTATAATAATGCTCATAAAAAAACAAAGGATTAAAATGGGTTTAGGAGTCTCGATTGTTATTTTTAATATTCCTATTTAGATACCAGTATATAGACGTTTTAAAGGTAAAACATAGTTAGTTTTTATCTTCAGTCCTTGTATAGTCCTTGAAAATATATTCTAAAATTTAAATATTTATCCCAGTTTTCCAGTAAAATTACAATAGCTAATATATTATAATTAACTTAAATTAAAAACTTAATTTATTTATTTAAGTATTATTTTTTAGTATTGTAATTTTTTTTAAATCATTATCTAACAATTTTAATCAATAAACCACAAAAAATATCTTTATTTATCTAAAATTATTTTATTGTAAAGTGCGATAGAATCGAATATAATTACACAAATAATAAATATTTAGAGCTTGGCAAGGCACATCAGCTTAGCAGATTTATCGCTCGATAAGTTTGCTAAGCTCTAAGTATTTAAATTAGATGTGAACTTGCCAAAAAGCACTCTAATTTTTTTACAAATCTTAAAATCATTCAATTTGTTAAATCTAAAGACATTAAAACAATTTAATTGTTTGAGGATTTTTTGAAGGTGTAAAAAGGAGGTTTCTAGCAATTCTTTCTCTGTTAGTTTGGCGACTACAAGAATTGCTAAAAAAGTGAAAGCATTCTAACATAAATCACAAATAAAATCAACTTCATTCTAATTTAAAAAAAGCAACTTAAATGTTGAGAATAAAATATTGTTCAAATAAAACTATTAAGCGGTAGAATGTAAGGACTGCACAGTAAGGCGAAATCCTACAATAAAATTAATACTTACATGAGGTGAGAATGAACTCACCGAAAAAAATCACAGCCAAATAAGAGACCAAATCAGCAAGGTGTGAGGATGTGTATGTGGTACGATTCACCTTGGAGATGCCCGTTTACTTTTTAAAGTAGCAAGGACACTCCTATAAATTTACCAGTTAAGATATAAAACAGAGGTTTTTAAATTAGTAAAATGCTAATACTGGATTATAAAGATATAGGTTACTAGATAAGGGGAACCGTCTAGTGTAATTGTGTTGTAGATTATGAGCTGAAAAATAATCTACTTATGTCGAAGCGACTGACCGAAAAAGTCGAGTCATAGCTTAACTTGACCTGTAACAAATTGTTAAATCCAGTTTGTTACAGGGGCAAGTTGTCTCCGCTCCTTTCCTCCCCTATCAAATCATTATTCTTCTTTATTTCTTTCTCACCTCAAAAAATAACAGTATAAGGGAGACAACTGAGAAAAAAAAGGTGGAAAAAAAGATTTACTACTTAAAATAATTGTACTTGAAGAGTTCTATGTCCTCTTTAAAATTTTTATAATTTGTATATAAATTATTGAAAAATTTTAATGCATTTTTTATTTCTAAATTATTATCTTTATGATATAAATAGGCATATTCAAATGCTATTTCATTTACAATTTCTAAGATATTTTCTTTATCTAGCTTTGAAGTATCTTTTTTTTGAAATAATACTTCAGCAATTTTTGCACCAAGTATTGTGATTCTAAATAATAAATTAGGATGAGTATTGTTTTTATTATTCTCATCATCTTTAATTTTTGTAAATAAATAAATTAAAAAAAATATAGTTCTAAAAAAGTTTTTTACTAATGATAAATTATTCAATTCTAAATTAATTATTAAACCATTTAAAATCATTACAAAATAATTAGTTGTAAGTCTTGTACCAAGCCAATCTGCATCAATTTCAAAGTTAATTAAATTTTTATTAGTTCTCTCTATTGCTTCGAAATGACCGTTGATTATATGTGCAAATTCATGAAAAATTATATGAAATATCCATACAATAAAAACATGATCTGCTAAATTACTACATTTTGAAGGGTATTTTGGATTAAATCCTTCAAAAAAAGGATTTTTCTGAATAATAAACCAACTATAATATTTGAGAATTCTTAAAAGTTTTATATTAATTAAAATCTCAAAATCATGTTTATTAATCTTAATAACTTTTGGAAATATATCTCCTTCATTAGCTTCATTAAATATTAAATTTATATTTGGTTTAATTTTATAACGATTATCCAATAATTCATTCTTTAGTATAGAATAAATATTAGTTTTAATATCTTTAATTATATTTTCCCAATATATATCACCAAAGTCATTATTAAATTTTTCTATTTCTTCATTATTAATGTTCATTTTAATCTTCTAAGTCATATTTGTTAATATCAATTAGTAATGTGTTTGGAGAGTTTAAAATAAAATCAATATTTGAAGTTTTAATGAAAAAAATATATTCTTTAGAATTTGTTTTAGAAAAACTATTAGATTTATAATTAGGAGTGTACTTTTCAATATTATTAATATTAATTTTTAAAAGTTTATTTTTTACTTTGTGATTACTATTTATAAAACCAAATTCAGGATAATTTTCTCTATATGTAATAAAATTTTCATCAATTAATTTATAATTTAATAAAAAATTTAAAGTTTCAGCTTTCATTTTTACATAAAATGATTTTTCAACGTTTTTGTTTTTAATAAAATTATCAATAGCAATACTAATATCTTCTTTAGGCGTGATTTTGGTATAATTCTTATCAAGATCTTTAGCATCTTCAATATCAATTGAATTAAAAATTAGTATTTCCTCAGTTTTTACATCTTTTGTACAAATAAACCAAGAGTCTTTTAGAATAAATATCTTTAAAATAACGACTGAATGATATTTGTTATTTTTTGAATCGAGAATTTCGCAAATTTTATAATTTGTATAACCATCGCTAGATAATATTTTAAAAAACGACAATTTCTTTTGATCTAATAAATGAATAATTTGTTTATTAAAATCTTCACTGTATAAATTAATTATGTTGAAAAGATTTTTTTCAGGAATTTCCTTAAAAAAATAATTAATAGTATTTTCACAGTCTTTAGCTTGTTCTCTTGAAAATAGTGCAGAAAAAAATTTTTCATTATATTCATTATTGAAAAATAGTTCATCATTTAAAAGATTTTTATTTATAATATTGCTTTCTTTATCATGTTTTATAACAAAATTTGCTTTTTTAAAATTTTTCAAATGTTCATAAAATACATCCTTTGAAATTTTATTTTCTACAAACTCTGAATTATTTATAAACACAGGATTTCTTTTAAGAAATACTTTGATAATTGTTTTTAATTTTTCATATCCATTCATATTTTTTTTCACTCATACTAAATTTGGAAAATACCACGAATCTGTAATTATACAATTTCAATACTTAAGGCCGAAAGTAAAACAAAATAATACAAAAAGGATAAATATGAATTCAAAATTATTTAATAAAACTAATTTAGAAGAACGTGATTTAAAACTTTTAGTTGAATTATCAAATGTTTCGAGTAAGTATGACAAATATATAGTTATGCTTAAACGTGATTATGGATATACGCTTACAAAATCACAATTAGCTCGAGTCATTAATGTCTCGGAGCAAACAATAACACGCAGAATAGAAGAAGGACTTAATGTGCCTAAATATCTTCGAAGCGGGGATGGTCCAAAATCAAGTTATATATTTCCAATCACAGAAGTTGCTGATTATCTTAGTAATTGCATAAAAATATTTGGTCTAGATAATGATTAGACTATTTGAAAAAATCACAAAAATAGATCAAGAGGCTCAAAATCAAAAATTGAGGCTCTTTGCAAAAGTAGATATCACAACAAAGCTAAAAATTCTTACCACTCAAAAGCAAATATTTTATAAGTTAAAAAGTGCTCATAGTGATGTAGATAATACAATTTTGACTCTGTCTTCACTTATTTTAGCAGTTGACTCGGTTGTAAAAAAGCTTGATGATGTGAATCTCAATGCAATAAAACTTCGAGGTAAA
Organism: Aliarcobacter sp.; assembly: GCF_041672065.1. Lineage (NCBI taxonomy): Bacteria > Pseudomonadati > Campylobacterota > Epsilonproteobacteria > Campylobacterales > Arcobacteraceae > Aliarcobacter > Aliarcobacter sp. The sequence goes on from NZ_JBAZAH010000037.1 coordinate 15,556, forward strand.
AACAATAAAGCCAAAATAAAACGGCAAAAGGTGCTTGGATATTGGGCAATAGTAAAAACTCTAAAGTTAGAGCAAAATATGAGTTTTAGAGATATTGCAACTTACTTTGCCAAATATCATAAGCTTCAAATTTCATACTCTACAGTTTATGAAATTTGGAATGAACTAGAAAAAAAAGGAAATAAAAATAATGAAAAATCAAATTTTTGAAATTAGCAACAAGAGTAATATTCTTTTAAAAGCTAATTTAATTAAAATAAGTTCAAAAAATGAACTATATTTTTTTAATATTTTTTCAGAAAATAATAATGATAAATTTAAAAAAAGTACTCTAAATATATTACTAGTTTTAAATAATGAAATAATAACATTTAATTTTTTTGATACGATTCAAGCGCTTGAGGAAATTGCACTTTTTGAGCTTGGCAATGAACATAATAAATATTTTAAAATTGTAGAATTAAAAAGTGTAAAAAATCTTAAATTAATGAACAAAAGTCATGTTTTTATTTCAAAATCTGAAGCAAAAGCAATCGTAAAAACTTTCAACTTACTATTCTCTACTTATTCATTTAATTGTATTTTTGAAAGTGAATTCAATATCGATCAAAAAGAGTTTATAAAATTAATAAATGAAAGAAAAGAGTTATTAGAGTTCATGAATTTACCAAAAATAAAATAAATTTTCAAACAAGGTGTTTATTCACCTGTTTGTTTTTTGTTTATTTTTCTGTTTTTTAACTCTATTTTCAAAACCATCACAAAACCCACCAAAAAAGCACTCTTATGTTTGATTACCCCAAAAAAGGAAACTGAAAAAAACATTTGTTACTACCTCTTTTTTAGTTATGAGAATATCAAACAAAATTTCATGTTAAAATCATTTTAGTTTTTTATTAAAAACATTAGTTATTTATAGTTGGAGCTCAAGAATTGCTTACGAGTATTCTGTACCATCTCAACCAAAAGAGCATCAAAAGATTTTGATTTCCTTTGATTTAGAAATTTTTTGAACTATCAATAATCAAAGAAGTTTGACAAGCTTTAACTTGTAAGAGTGTTATTGAATATATATTATAAATTTTTACTTCTAACAAGTGTACTCGAAATGTTAGTGATTTAGATGCAAAAATCAGAAAATAAATGCAGATTGACTAAACAAATTTTTGCCTATGATAGAGGCTGAAACTATCGAAATTAAAATACAAAAGGATAATTTTTTGAGAGGAAGTGTTTATTATCAAAGTTCACAACTAGCAAAACAAATCTTTGAATCTAGAGCTAAAAAAGAAGATAGAATTAATCCAAATCATGAACATTTTCAAAAGGTTGCAAGTTATAAAACAATGGAGAGTTATAGAAGTATTTGGAACAATTTTTTCAACTACCTAAAAGAACATTGGGGTATAAAAGATTTTGAAAAGATTGAATCACAACATATCCAAGCATATATGGATTATAAAATATTATACTACCCTTCAAAACAATATCTTCAAAAAATATCGGCTAGTTTAGGTAAACTTGAAATTGCATTAAAACACTTTGCAAAAAATATTCATAATGAGAGTAGAAATTATGATTTTTCAATCCGTCAAGAACTTTTAGATGAAGCAAGAGATTTAAAATATGTAGCAAATAACTACCATAACCGTGCATACAATAATCCAGAACTTTTAATTTCAAATCTTAAAAATCCACTGCATACGCCGGAACAATTCGGACAGCCAGCCGATTTACATCCGGACACTCTGCCGGAGTTGATTCGGACAGCTAGCCGATTTATATTCGGACAATTTTAAAGAATTCCGGCTGGAATTTATCAAGT
>NZ_JBAZAH010000038.1:0-16870 GCF_041672065.1 Aliarcobacter sp.
TATCAAATTTTTGTACAATTAAAGTTTTAGATTCATCATAATTATTTTTTACAATATTTTCAAAAAGAAGTGTTCTAAAGTTGGAGAAATCTTTATATAGTTTTTTAGAAATATCTTGCTCAAAGCTGTTTGATTTCTCTTTTATTTTTAAAGCTGTTTCATCTTTGATATTTTCAAAAGACAAAAGCAATGAAGCTTACAAAACTCATCATAAGATAGATTAAACAGAGAAAAACTCTCATAAGCTGTACTTTTATCAAAATAAAATCTAAGCTCATCAAAGTTTGAAATAATCACATATTTGGCTTTTGTGTGTTGTGTTAGATACCAAAAAGCTTGTTGTTGTACACGGTCAAGATTTTTTGTTTTTGTATCTTTTAGCTCAATTACGGCAATTATTTCACTATTTAAATAGATAACTCCATCTGCTTTTTTGCTATCTGTTTCGTTTTTCTTTTCTCGCTCAAGATTAAAAGAGCTTGGATTTGTAGTTTTTAGAGTGTATCCAAGACAAGATTCAAAAATATCTTTTAAAAATCCATCTTGATACTCTTCCTCTTTGAAATCTTTTATAGCCTCTACTTTTGATTTGTAGTTTTGAAAAGCTGCCCATCTAGCAGCTACCAGCTTTTCATCTTGTTTAAAAGTTTTTAAAACACTATTTTGAAATATAGACAAAATCTCTCCCCTAGTTTGAATTTTTTAAGCTATATTTGTATAAACAGCCTGTACATCGTCATCATCTTCAAGTTTTTCTATAAGTTTACCTATATCTTCTTGTTGCTCTTCGCTAAACTCTTGAGGATTGTTTGGAATTCTTTTTAGCTCTGCTTTTATAAGAGGGATTTTTAGCTCTTCAAATTTATTGTTCATATTTCCAAAGTCTGTATAGTTTGCATAAGCAAGACACAATCCATCTTCCTCTTCAAGCTCTTCAAGACCTGCATCAATAAGCTCTAACTCCAACTCTTCAAGTTCCCAGTTCGTTGGTTTTGTAAACTCAAAAATAGCCTTTCTATCAAAGAAAAACTCTAAAGAACCAGTTGGAACAACTTGTCCACCCGTTTTATTAAAGTGCATTTTAATATTTGCTACTGTTCTTGTGTTGTTGTCTGTTGCAGTTTCAACAAAAACCAAAACTCCGTGAGGACCTTTTCCTTCAAAATTTACTTCAGAGAAGTTTGCTGAATCTTTTCCTGTTGCTCTTTTAATAGCTGCATCAATATTTGCTTTTGGCATATTTTCAGCTTTTGCATTTAAAATAGCAGTTCTTAAAGCTGAGTTCATTTCAGGGTCTGGAACTCCACTTTTTGCTGCAACTTCAATTGCACGTGCTAGTTTTGGAAATACTCTACTCATATTTCCCCATCTTTTCATCTTTGCTGCTTTTCTATATTCAAAGGCTCTACCCATAGATAACTCCATAAAAATTTATTTTTGGGCGACATTATATCAGGTTTGCACTAAAACTATAAAAAATGGTTTTAATATTAGTTTTGCTAAGATTTTGCCATGAAAAAAGTTATCATTTTATTTTTATTTGTTTCAAGTTTATTTGCACTTGAACTAAATACAAACAAAACTATAAACGCAAATACAATTTTGGTGAGTCTAGAGAAGAACAATATAGAAAATCCAAAGCTTACTTTTCTAAATAAAAACTACGATTTTTTTGAAAACCCTTTCAAAAAAGATAGCTACTATATTTTACTTCCAATCTCTTATTATGAAAAACCAAAAAAAGAGCCAATTATTGTCTCATACTTTGAAAATGGAAAAAAAGTATTTAAAGGTAAAAATCTATATATAAACAAAGGTGATTACAAAACTGAAACCCTAAGTGTTAGCTCTAGTAAAGTTGAGTTATCGCAAGAAGATAAACAAAGAGTTAAAAAAGAGTTTGAAGAGGCAAAAGAGATTTACACAAAAAAACATCCAAATATTTTATGGAAAGATGATTTTATTTATCCTCTTGATTCAAAAATCACAAGCGATTTTGGAAATGCAAGATTGTTTAACAACACTTTACGCTCTTATCACACAGGAACAGATTTTAGAGCACCTATAGGAACTCCTATAAAAGCATCTAATAGTGGAATTGTAAGAGTTGCAAAAGATAGATTCTATGGTGGAAAAAGTGTTGTAATAGATCACGGTCATGGAATTTTTAGTGGATATTTTCATTTAGATGAGTTTAAAGTAAAGCTTGGAGATTTTGTAAAAAGAGGTGATATTATAGCTCTTAGTGGAAATACGGGGCGTTCTACTGGACCACATTTACACTTTATGTTTAAAATAGATGATGTGATTGTAAATCCTCTACAAGCAATTGATATTTTAAATAGTTTAAAAAATTAGTTAAAGTTTATTGATATCTATTTTAGATACAATTTAGCTTTATTTAAAAAAGGTTTATATTTGAAAAAAATTATCATTTTGATACTAATATCAGTTTTTAGCTTTGCTTCTGAGCCATCTTTTCATGATGAGTTTGAAGCTGAATTTAAAAAACCAAAAGAGGATTTTGATCCTTTAAGTGGATACAACAGAGCTATGACACACTTTAATGATGGTTTTTTTACCTATGTAGTAAAACCAACAGCAAAGGGTTATAAATATGTTGTTCCAGAGGTTGCAAGAACTGGAATTAGTAACTTTTTTACAAATCTTCTGTTTCCTGTGAGATTTGTAAATAATTTGTTTCAACTAAAATTTGAAAGAGCTGGAAAAGAGCTTGGAAGATTTTTAATAAATACTATTTGGGGCTTTGGTGGTTTTATGGATCAAGCAACACACACTTTAGGAATGGAAATATACAAAGAAGATTTTGGACAAACTTTGGGTTACTGGGGAGTTGGAGAAGGTTTTCATATAGTTTTGCCATTTTTGGGACCATCAAATCTTAGAGATGTTTTTGGTTTAGCTGGTGATTTATCACTATCTCCTACAAGTCAAGTTGCACATAATACTATTCCATATAAAACTACTGATCAGTTTAACTGGAAAGAGGATTTAGCTGTAAACTCATTTTTCCTATTAAATGGATTTTCAAAAAATCCAGAATTTTATGACATGGTAAAAAAAGATGCGATAGATTTATATCCATATTTAAAAAATGCCTATACACAAAAAAGAAATCAAGAGATTAAGGAGTAATCATGCTACTAAAAGCAAACTTTTTAAAGTTTTTGTTATTAATGTTTCTATTTGTATCAAATTTAAAAGCGATACAAAAAGAGCAGATTGTAGATGTTATGACACAAAAAATAGATAGCGTAATATCTATTTTAAAAGATACAAATATAGACTTAGAGCAAAAAAAAGTTGATATTATAAATGTTGTAAATAATGTTTTTGACTTTGAATTAATGGCAAGAATATCTTTAGGAAAAGAGATTTGGGATAAATTATCAAATGAAGAACAAATTGAATTTGTAAAAACTTTTGAATACACTTTAAAAAGATCTTACACAAATAAACTTGAACTTTATACAAATCAAAAAGTAAAAATAATAGCTCTTGAGCCATATTTTAAAACAAGACTTCAATTAAAAACTGAGCTTGTAGGATCTGATGGAAACTACACTATAAATTACAATTTTTATGAAAAAAATGGTGATTGGTTGATTTATGATATTGATTTGGTTGGAGTAAGTATTATTCAAACATATAGACAACAGTTTGCTGAACTATTCAAAGAGAAAGATTTCCCACAAATATTAGCAATGCTTAAAGAACAAAAATAAGACAAAATGTTTAAAAAACTCTACGATTTATTAATATTTAGATATCCATCTATTTTTTTGATATTAGCATCTTTATTTGTAGGGTTTTTATCATATCATGCAAAAGATATTCAAATAGATGCTAGTGCTGAAACTTTGCTTTTAGAAGATGATGAAGATTTAAGATTTTTTAGACAAAGTTATAAAAAATATGGTAGTTCAAACTTCTTGGTAGTAACATTAGCACCTAAAAAAAATCTACTAGATAATAGAACCTTAGAGCTTATAAAAAACATATCAAAAGATTTAGAAAAACAAGATAGTATAAAAAGTGTTGATTCTATTCTTACAGTTCCTCTTTTACAATCTCCAATTCGTCCAATATCTGATTTAGTTGCTGGAGTTGATAGCTTAAGTACAAAAGAGTTTGATAAAGAGCTTGTAAAAGATGAGTTTATGAACTCTGAACTTTATAAAAATGCTCTTGTAAGTTCTGATTTTAAAACTACTGCCCTACTTTTAAATCTAAAAGATGATGAAAAATATCAAGAGTTTTTAAATAAAAAAGAGCAATTTTTAAAAATAAAAGAGACAAGAGCTTTAAATAGTGTTGAGTTAAAAGAGGAAGAGCTTTTAAATGAAGAGTTTAAAGCCTATAGAGAGTTTGTAAAAAATAAGAATAGTGAAGATATAGAAGAGATTAGACAAATACTTAAGAAGTATGAAAATGATGCAACTGTGTTTTTAGGTGGAGTAAATATGATAGCAAGTGATGCTATTGGCTTTATAAAAAGTGATTTACTAATCTATGGTTTAAGCTTAATTATCATCTTTATTTTTGTTTTATGGTACATATTTAGAAGTTTTAGATGGGTTTTTATAATTTTATTTATCTGTTTTATCTCTATATTAAGTACAGCTGGAATTTTAGGTCTTTTTTCTTGGGAAGTTACAGTTATATCATCAAACTTTGTAGCACTTCAACTAATTATTACAATGTCTTTGGTCGTTCATTTAGTTGAAAGATACAAGGAGTTGTACTTTAAATATAAAAATGCAAATCAATATAAACTTACAATAAATACAGTTTTATCAAAACTAATCCCATCATTTTTTGCAATTATTACAACAGTTGTTGGATTTTCATCTTTGATGTTATCAAATATTGAGCCAGTTATAAATTTAGGTCTTATGATGAGTGTTGGGATTTTGGTATCTTTGATTTTAACATTTATATATTTTCCAATATTTGTTCTACTTATTGGAAAAAAAGAGGAAGTTTTAAAAGATAAAAAACTAATATCTTTTATACCAAAACTTCCAAATATAGTTTTAAATCATGGTAAAAAGATAGTTTTTGTTGCATTTTTTACAATTTTATTCTCTTTTATTGGTTCTAGCAAAATATTTGTAGAGAATAGTTTTATAAACTACTTTAAAGAAAATAGTGAAATCTATAAAGGTATGAAGGTAATTGATGAGAATCTTGGTGGTACAACTCCACTTGATGTGATAATTAAATTTAAAAGTGAAGATTTAAACTCTAAAGTTGAAGATAGTTTTGATGATTTTGAAGCAGAGTTTGAATCTTCAAAAAATGATGCACAATATTGGTTTACTCAATCAAAAATGGAAACTATTACAAAAGTTCATGACTATTTAGAGTCAATTCCTGAAGTTGGAAAAGTTCAATCATTGGCAACACTTTTAAAAATTGGAAAACTTTTAAATAATAATCAAGATTTAGATGGAATAACTCTTGCTGTAATCTATAACCAACTTCCAGATGAGTACAAAAAACTTATTTTGAGTCCATTTGTAAATATTGAAGCTTCTGAAGCTAGAGTTACTATGAGAATAATTGACTCAAATCCTAATTTAAGAAGAGATGAGCTAATTAAAAAGATAAATAGTGATTTAGAAGAGATTATTACAAACAAAGAGACAACTTTTAGGCTTACAAATCTTATGGTTTTATATAATAATATGCTTCAATCTCTGTTTCAATCTCAAATAGCAACTGCTACTACATCTATTTTTATCTTGGCAATTATGTTTTTTATTCTATTTAGAAATATTAAAATGGTAGTTATAGCTTTAGGTACAAATATTGTTCCTATATCTTTGGTTTTTGGAATTATGGGGTGGCTTGAGATTCCACTTGATATTATGACAATTACAATTGCAGCAATTGCTTTAGGAATTGCTGTTGATGATACTATTCATTTTATACATAGATTTGATTTTGAGTATAAAAAGAGCCATAAAGATTATAGCCTTGCAGTTGAAAAATCTTTAAATAGTGTTGGATATCCAATGTATCACACAACTATTATTGTTGTAATTGGATTTTCAATTTTTATGCTTTCAAATTTAGTTCCTACAATATATTTTGGAATTTTAACAGCTATTGTAATGATAACTGTTTTAGCTGCAAATTTAATCTTACTTCCAAGATTATTAATCTTATTAAAACCGTATAAAAAGGAGAAAAATATATGAATATAGCTATATATTGTGGTTCAGCATTTGGAAATAGCAAAATTTATGAAGAAAAAACCATACAACTGGCACAAAAACTTGCCAAAGAGAGTATAAATATTGTTTATGGTGGTTCAAAACAAGGGCTTATGGGAGTAATCTCAAATGAGTCTTTAAGATTAAACAACAAAGTAATAGGTGTAATTACTTATGATTTAGTTGATAAAGAGTTAGAAAACACTTCTATTACTCAAATTTATAAAGTAGATAGTATGAAAGAGAGAAAAGCTAAAATGGAAGAGTTAAGCGATGCTTTTATTGCTCTTCCAGGTGGTTATGGAACATTTGAAGAGATTATTGATGTAATTGCATCTGCTCAAATTGGTTATCATAAAAAACCGTGTGCTTTTTTAAATGTAAATGGATATTATGATAAATTAATTGAGTTTTTCTACTCATGCTCAGAAAATGGATTTATGAATAGAAGATTTATAGATATGTTAATTGTAAGCGATGATATAGATTATATTATTGAAAAAATAAAAAATTATGAAGCTCCAAAAGCAAAATGGGAAAATTAGGATAAAAAAGTCATATTTACTCTTGATTAATTATGTATTGACAAGGGGTTAATTAAATACTTTTATAATTCTTTTGTAAGTTAATTAATTTTAACTTTTTCTCCTCCTATAAAAAAATGTAAGGGAAGCTTTTATAAGCTTCCCTTTTTTATTATCTAATTTTTAAGGTTTTTAAATGAAAAAATATATTCTTTTTGATAATGATGGTGTTTTAGTAGAGACTGAAAAGTGGTATTTTGAAGCAAATAAGAAGGCTTTGAAGCTTTTGGGTTTAAATTTAGAGATGGAATTTTATCAAAATATTATGGTAAAAGGTGGAAGTGCTTTTGAACTTGCACTTTTACATAATATTGAACACAATATTATTGAAAAACATAGAAGCATAAGAGATAGCTTTTATCAAGAGTTTATAACTACAAAAGATATATCAATACAAAATGTAAAAGATACTTTAAAAGAGTTATCAAAAAGATATAAAATGGCAATAGTAACAACATCAAGAAGAGTTGATTTTGAGTTAATTCATAAAAATAGTGGAATTACAAATTTTATGGATTTTGTTCTTTGTGTTGAGGATTATAAAAGAGCAAAACCACATCCAGATCCATATTTAAAAGGTTTAGAGAAGTTCAATTCAAAAGATTTTGAAGCTATTGTTGTTGAGGATTCTCAAAGAGGATTGGAGAGTTCTAAAAGAGCAAATATTGATTGTATTGTTGTAAAAAATGAGTTTACACAAAAACAAGATTTTTCAAAGGCTGATTATTTTATAAATAACATTGAAGAGCTTAAAAAACTGTTATAGATTAAAACTATTATAATTTCAAATTATACTACTTTCATAAGATTTTAATATAATATTGCATACAATCTACAAAATTTTTTATGAAAGGATTTTTATATGACATTAAGAGAGAAATTTTCGCCTACTTGCTTTTTGAGTGCTTTGGGTGCTGGAGGACTTAGTGTATCATTTTTTATGTACCTAATGTTTTTAGTTCCACATCCAACAACTCCAATGGCAACTTTTGAATATATTATGGAAGCTTTAGAAAAAGGTGATTCTATAAGCTTTATATCTTCATTTGCTCTTGTATTTATAATTGCATTTGCAATTCTTCACTTTAAACTTCTTTATTGGAATACAAAACAATATCTACTATATAAAAAAAGTGATGCTTACAAGGCTTTGATTAAATCAAATGGTCAAATTAGTATTATGGCACTTCCATTAACATATACAATGAGTATAAATGTTGGTTTTGTTTTAGGAGCTGTTTTTGTGCCAAACTTATGGAGTTTTGTTGAGTATCTGTTTCCATTTGCACTTATTGGATTTGCTATTAATGGATATTTTGCTCTAAAAATATTTTTTGACTATTTTTCAAGATTGATTATTAATGGTGATTTTGATTTTACAAAAAATAACAACCTAACACAAATGATATCTATTTTTGCACTTGCAATGGTAGCAGTTGGATTTGCAGCACCTGGTGCTATGAGTTCAAATATTGCTATAAATGCAGTTGGAATATTTGGAGCAATACTTTTCTCTTCACTTGCAATTATGTTGATATTTATAAAAATAATCTTAGGTTTTAAAAATATGTTTGAACATGGTGTTACAGTTGAAACAGCTCCATCTTTATGGATTATGATTCCAATCTTAACACTTCTTGGAATTACATTTATAAGATTAAATTTTGGACTTGAACACAATTTAAATGCAATAAGCGATAAATCATCACTATTTGTTTTAACTTCAACAATACTATCTTTACAAATAGTATTTGGGATTTTAGGTTTGGTTATTATGAAAAAGCTTGGATATTTTGAAAAGTTTATAAAATCAAATGAAAAATCTGCACTATCTTTTGCACTAATTTGTCCAGGTGTTGCATTTTTTGTATTTGGAATGTTTTTTATAAACTTAGGTCTTACATACAATGACATTATTACAAAGTATTCAGTTGTTTACTATTTACTTATGGTTCCATTTATATATGTTCAAATAAAAACTATAGTTCTATTTTTTAGACTATACAAAAAATTCTCATTTTAAAAAAAAGGAAAAAATATGAAAAAAATTTTATTAAGTTTAAGTGCTTTATAGACTTTTAAATAAAAATTTTCAAAATTTAAGTTATTAAAAAATTTAAGCTATTGAGAGTTTAATTCTCAATAGCAATTTTTAGGTATTTTTCAAGCTCTTCTTTTTTAACTTTTCCTACAAATTTATGTACAAACTTACCACTTTTTGAGAATAAAAACATCTCAGGAACTCTTCTTACATTTAAATTGTCTGCAAGTTTTTGATTATCACCTTCAACTGTAATTGGATAGTTAATTCCATGCTCTTTTATAAAAGCTTTTAGATTTTGTGAAGATATATCATCTTGAAACAAAACAGATACAATTTGCATATCATCTTTGTATCTATTTTGTATATCATGAAGATCTGGAAGTGACTCTATACAAGGTGGACACCAAGTTGCAAAGATATCAATAATAACAGCTTTTTTATCTTTAAATTGATCAAAATCAATTCCAACTTCTGTACTTGTAAAAGTTATAAGTTGTTCATCTGTTGAGATTAGTGTAAATGATTCTGGCTCAAATTTTGGAACCTCTTCATTTATTTTTGTTTTTGAAACAGCATTTGAGCTAATAGATGAACTACTATCACAAGCTACAAACAACAGTGAGAAAACAGCTAAAATAACAAATAATAATTTTTTCATTTATACTCCATTTTTGAAAACTCTTCTAATATAGTTTTAATTTCATGCTTTTCAAAAAATATATTTCTTGAAAGCTCATCATTTACCTTTTTTAAAAACTCTATTTTTTGACTAATTTGTAAATCTTTATCATCTTTATTCTCTTCTAAAATTTTTAAAAGAGAGATTTTATATCGATTTATAACATCTAATTTACTTTGTGTCTTTTTTATCACATTTTTATTTGTAAAATAGATAAAAAGTACAATCAAAATAATAGTTAAAATAGTTAATAACAAATAATCCATTATTTATATATCTCTTTTTCAACTAAATCAAAAAGAGCTTTTTGAGATAGTTCTTGAAGTTGCTTTCCATTTACAAAAATTGTTGGAGTTCCTCTTACACCTAAAGCATTTGCATCTTCTCTATCTTGTTTAATTATCTCATCAATTTTAGGATTTTTCATATCCTCTTTTAATTTTTCAATATCAAGATCAGAGATCTCTTTTAAAAATTGCCATAAAAGTTCAGGTTTATCAACACTTGCATAGTGAGATGCCCATAAAGAGTGTTTTTCAAACATCATATCAAGAACCTCTTCATATTTTCCTTGAACTCTAGCAGCCTCAAGTATTTGGATTGTAAATTTTGAATTTTTGTGATTATCTAAATATTTTACAACTATTTGAATATCACCATAATACTCTTTATACAATCTTTTAACCACAGTTGAATAAATAGCACAAGATTCACACTCTGGATCTAAAAACTCAACAACACTTATGTTTTTTGAGTTGTCTCCCATTTTATAAGAGTAATCTCTTACAAGTAACTCATTTATATTCTCAACAGCAATATTTTGTGTAGATTTTGAATCATTTTTATAAAAAAATGAAAAACCAACAAAAAAAGCTATTACAGCAACTAAAGTGCTTAAAACCAATTTTTTGTTTTGCATATATCTCTATCCTCTTAAAAAATTTTAAAACTCTAACTTACAAAAGATAACAAACGATTAAGAAACTCTCTTTTTATAAGCTATTAAAGCTATAAAAATTGTTAAAAAAGCTATAAAAGATAGAGATGGAATTGTTATAAATCCAAACCAATTTAAATAATCAACACTACAAGGAACACCTTGAACACAAGGAGATAGAGTCTCTGGAATTATCTTTAAAATTAACAAATTGTGATAAATAGATATTCCTAATCCAACAATAACCAATGGTAAGCTATATTTTAAAACACTCTTATCTGGATACAAAAGATGAGCTAAAAATATAAAAACAAGTGGATACATAAAAATTCTTTGATACCAACACAAACTACAAGGCACAAAATTCATAACTTCTGAGAAAAATAAGCTTCCTAATGTAGCTATCAATGAAGTTAAAAAAGCGATAAAAATATAGTTCAAATTTAATCCTTTAAAAAATTATTAAGATTTATTGTAACTAATTCTTGATAAAATCAGAGCTTTATTTTAAGGAGCTTTTTTGAGATACATTTTTTTTGCACTAAGTTTAACTGGACTATTCTTACTATTTTATTGGCTTACAAGTAGCAATTATATAAAACTAAACGACAACTCATTTGACAAAATACAATCTGTTTCATACTCCCCTTTTAAAGGTTTCAATAGAGAACTTCTTAGTGATGAGGATATAAAAAGAGATATTGATATTTTAAAAAATTACACATATAAGATTAGAACTTATGGAACTAAAGAGGCACAAAAGATTCTTGAAGCAATAGAAGGAACTAATCTAAAGATAGATTTAGGACTTTGGTTAGGAGAGAATAAAGAGGATAATAATATAGAGATTATAACTGCAAGTAATCTTTTAGAGAACTATTCAGATAAAATTGAGTCTGTTATTGTTGGAAATGAGGTTTTATTAAGAAAAGAGTTGGAGCCTATTGAACTTTTTACTTATGTAAATTTAATAAAAGAGCTTACTTCAAAACCTGTTACTATTGCAGAGACTTGGGATATTTGGGAAAGAAACCCTGAACTTGCTTCAAATGTTGATTTTATTATGATTCATATTTTGCCATATTGGGAAAAAATTCCAATTAAAAAATATAATAGCTTTGTAGAGGAGAAATACTCTTTAATTGAAAAACTATTTCCAGATAAAAAAATAACTATTGGAGAGACTGGTTGGCCAAGCCTTGGTTACAACAACAATAGTGCAATTCCAAGTGTAAAAAATCAAGCAAGAGCTATTAGAGGATTTTTAAATTTAGCTAAAAAAAATGGATACACATATAATATAATTGAAGCATTTGACCAACCTTGGAAAGGTTATGATGAGGGAAATGTTGGTCAATATTGGGGATTATTTAATACAAACAGAGAAGCAAAATTTACTCTTTATGGAGATTTTGAAGCAAATAAATATTTTGATTACCAAATAGCTACTGCAATATTTTTAGGAATAATATTGAGTTTTTTAGGACTTAGAAATCAAAAAAGAAATTTAAGTCATATTTTTGCATATACAATAACATCTTTTGGTATGGCATTTGGTATTGTTTTGGCAATCTTTTATCCACTTTTAAACTATATGAACTTTGGAATGTGGATTATGTGGGCAATGGGAAGTTTACTTATGATTCCTTTGGTAATTATTACTTTAGCAAAAGCAAATGAGCTTTTTAGAAGCTCTATTGGAGTTGCTCCAACTAGACTTATTCCTCTTGATTTAAAATCAAAAAATATACCACTTGTTTCAATTCATGTTCCAGCATACAAAGAGGAGCCTCATGTTTTAGCTGAAACTTTAGAGAGTTTATCAAAACTTAATTATCCAAATTTTGAGGTTTTAGTTATTATAAATAATACACCTGAAGAGTATTACAAAGAGCCAATAAAAGAGCTTTGTGAGAAACTTGGAGATAAGTTTAAGTATTTGGATATTACTTGTACAGGTTTTAAAGCAGGGGCATTAAATAAAGCACTTGAATATACAGATAAAAATGCAGAAATCGTTGCTGTTATTGATGCTGATTACAAAGTAAAATCAAATTGGCTTATGGATTTAATCCCACTTTTTGATGATCCAAAAGTTGCAATTGTTCAAGCTCCTCAAGATCATAGAGATGGTAATGAATCTATTATAAAAGAGGCTATGAATGCAGAGTATGCTGGATTTTTTGATATTGGAATGGTTGATAGAAATGAAGAGAATGCAATAGTTGTTCACGGAACAATGGTAATGGTAAGACTTAGTTCCATGATGGAAGTTGGTGGTTGGGGAACTGATACTATTGTTGAAGATAGTGAGTTAGGACTTAGACTTTTTGAAGCTGGGTATAGTGCTCACTATACAAATAGAAGATATGGATATGGTTTGCTTCCTGATAGTGTTGAAGCATTTAAAACTCAAAGGCATAGATGGGCTTATGGAGCAATTCAAATTCTTAAAAAACACTACAAAGAGTTTAAACCAAGCTCTAAAAAATTAACTCCTAATCAAAAAAATAAGTTTATAACTGGTTGGTTTTTTTGGTTAAGTGATGCATTGGGTCCTGTAATGGCTGTTATGAATATTATTTGGGTTCCAGTTATTATTTTTGTTGGTGTTACAATTCCTACAATTCCACTTACAATTCCAATTATTACAGCATTTTTGGTAAATGTTTTGCATACTTTTATTCTTTATAGATCAAAAGTAAAAGCAAGTTTTAAACAGATAGTTTTAAGCTCAATTGCATCTATGAGTTTACAGTTAATAATATTTAAAGCTGTCTTTGATGGATTCATAAAAGATGGTCTTCCTTTTAAAAGAACCCAAAAAGGTGGAAAAGCCAAAAAAGGCTCAAGTCCAATTAAATATGAGATGATTTTTGCAATTTTACTTTTAACTGCTTTTGTCTCTTTAATATACACAAACAAAAGTGGAATAATAGAGATTTATGTATTTGCAACTACTATTTTTATTCAAGCAATCCCTTATATTAGTGCAATTATTATGAGAATATTGGAGTTGTACTCTTTAAAAAATCAAAAAGTTTAAGAGCTTTTTGATTTTCATAAAATACAAGCATATTTACAAAAAATTAATTATTTAATCTTTCAAAAATAATTTTAAAATTAAGACCTTTATATTTTTTTTCATTATAAATAAAATCTTCATTGTAAATTTCAATACTAGCCTTATGTCTTTCTCTTACAATTTTATCAACTATTGCAAGTCCAAGACCTGTTCCTTGAGATTTGTGTTTTGTTGTAAAATATGGCTCTAAAACTTTAGAAATAATTGATTCATCAATTCCTCCGCCACTATCTAAAAACTTCAATTCAAGTTTATTTTCATCTATTTTTTTAGTTTTTATGAATATAAATCTATCTTTTTCTTCAATACTTTTTAAAACATCTTTACTATTTGAAATAATATTTAAAAATGCTTCTGTTAACTCATTTTTATTACCAAAAATAGTTAAATCATCATCTAATTCTAGGACTAAATTAACAAAATTATTATTCAATGAAGCACTTACAAGAGTTAAACTATTTTCTAAAACATCTTTTATACTAATATTAGTATAAAGTTTATCTCCTTTTATAAAATCTCTAAAGTTATCTATTGTATTTGATAAATATTCTGTTTGCATAACTATAGATTTTGAAGCTTCATAAATGTCCTCTTTTTTAAGCATATCATATTCAGATTTTACTCTTAAAGAACTAGCGACAGTACTAATTAAACTTAAAGGTTGTCTCCATTGATGAGCTATATTTCCTATCATTTCACCCAAAGAAGCTAATTTTGATTGTTCTTGCAAAACTTTCAATGAACTAACATCTTTTATAATCATAAGTAAAGTCTCTTTATTTGGAAGTAAAGAGACACTAAAGTTTGTAAATACTCTTTTCTCTTTAAAGGCAAAAGTCTCTTCATGATTAGTTATAAAGCCTTCTTCTAGTATCTTTTTAATTATAATTTTATTTTTATCAATATCCTTATCAACCAACATTTCAAAAGCTGTTTTTTCAAGTAATTCATCTTTTGTATAACCTGTCATCTCTA
Source organism: Aliarcobacter sp. (assembly GCF_041672065.1). Taxonomy (NCBI): domain Bacteria; kingdom Pseudomonadati; phylum Campylobacterota; class Epsilonproteobacteria; order Campylobacterales; family Arcobacteraceae; genus Aliarcobacter; species Aliarcobacter sp. Next base: position 14,547 of record NZ_JBAZAH010000038.1, read on the forward strand.
TAAATGAATTATTAAAATTTAAAAATCTTGTATTTAAATCTAAAATAGCAATTCCATCTTTTGAGTAGTTAAAAATTAATTCCAACTCCTCTTTTTGTTGCAAAATCTCTTTTTGAATAAGTTCTTTTTGTGTAACATCTATTCCTATTAAAACAAGATAATCCATTGAACCATCATCTTTACTTATTACAGTATTGGACCACTCAAATACTCTCTCTTCTTGATTTTTTGAGATACAAGTTGCCTTATAATACTTCTTAATATTTCCATTTTTTGCTTTTTCTATAATATTGCCAACTGTTTCTTTTGCATCTTTATGTAAAAAGTTAAGCCAAAAAAATGGTTTATTTGAAATATCCTCTTGTTTATAACCTATAAATTCTTGTGCGAATTTATTAATTTTAAACATATTTCCATTGCTATCTATTACAGCAATTATTACATTTGAGTTATCAATTATATTTGAAATAAAATCTTTCTCTTTAATAATCTGTTTTTGCAAATCTTTTATCGTAAAAATCATTTCATTCATTTTTATAGATAATTCATTAAACTCTTTTACTATATTATTTTGTGGAATATCTTCTTTTGGAATACCATAAATATCACTGTTTTGTATTGCATCTACTATATTTGAAATTGGTTTTAGAATTAAAGATTTTATTATTAAGAATACTAAAACAATAATAAAAAAAGCTAAAATAAATATTTCAAGAATACTTGTTTTAACTATTTTTTTTAACTTCTCTTTTAGTTTTTCATCAGAAATATATAATTCAAGAGTGGCGATTTTTATATCTGATTCATTTAATAAATCAACTTTTGTATAAGAGAATTTTTTATCTAATAAATTATTTTGATAAATATCATTTCTATTTAAATCTAAAATTTTATCATTTTCTCTTATTTTTCCACTTTCAATAAACTCTTTAGAAAATATTTTTCCATAGTTATAATCTTTTACAATTATTGCTAAAATATCACTATCTTGAAGTTCATTTTCGATTAATTTTTTATACTCATTAATTGCATAAGATTCTATAAAATGTGGAAGTGCATCACTTAGTTGAATTATTATGGAGTTTGATTTTAAATTAATATCATTTACTAATCTTTGTTTAGTTTCAAAATAACTATAAACTGCATAAAAAGATACAATTGTTATTATTGTAATTAAAAATGGTAAAAGAAAAGATGCTAGTAAAGATCTATTTTTCATCAGATTTTATTCCTAAAACATTTAATTTTATTATCTTTAATTTATCATCAATATTATCTTTAGAAATTGCTAAAATTCCCATCTTTTGCTCTTTTTCTACATATTTATTATTTAAAAAATTGTTTAAAGATATAACTGCTTCTTGCCCCATCATATATGGTTGTTGCATAGCAGAACCAACCAAATCTCCATTTTGTATCATTTCTAAAAATTCTGGTTCTGCATCAAAACAAATAAGAGCTATCTCTTTTTGTTTATTTGCTTCTTTGATTGCATCTAATGCACCTTTGTATTTATCAGAGCCTTGAAGCCAAATAGCTCGTAAATTTTTATTTTCTTCTATCAATTTTTTTGAATAGTTATAAGTCTCTTCATAAGAAAAATCAACTTGTTGATAAAATCCAGAAACTTTTATACTCTCTTCATCTAAAGCTTGAATAAATCCAAGAGTTCTATCTTTGCCATTTGTTCTTTTTTGTGGAATTGATATTATTCCTACAGTTCCTTCTTTATTCCAAGATAGATTTTTCATATGTTTAGCTAATATTTTACCAAGTTCATAAGCACCTTTTTTATTATCAGAAGAGATAAAAGATACGTAATCTTTACTATTTGAACCAATATCCGCAATAACAACTGGAATATTATTTATCTTTGCAATTTCTAAAAGAGTTGCTGCAGTTGAAGAGTTTATTGGAGATATGATTAAACCATCTATTTTTTTATCTAAAGCAAGAGCCATGTTTTCAAGTTCATTTTTCTTTAGATTATTTGAGTTATAAATATCTATTTCATATCCAAATTCAACTGATTTTTCTTTTATGCCTTTTGACATAATTTGCCAAAAAGGAATAGTTGTATCTGAAACAATGTAGGCTAATCTTTTATGCTGATTTGCAAATAAAGAAGACAAAAACAATAAGAACAAAATTATAATTTTTGAAAATTTCATTAACTCCCCTAATAATGATTATATTAAAATATTTTATCTAAATTTTATAAATTTTAAGTTTATTTTTTAATAAAATCAATCATATCTGTGAAGTCTTAAGTCACAACAGTGAGTTGCCTCTTCTACTAATAATCTTCCAATTTCAGCATGTGC
>NZ_JBAZAH010000039.1:0-16808 GCF_041672065.1 Aliarcobacter sp.
CTAAAAAAAAATTGTTTTAATAATATCTAAAAGAAATTAAAAATAAGCTGTATTATAAAATATCTCTAAAATTAGTTTTTTATCCTTTTTTTGATACTATATTTGATTTTAAATTATCAATATAATAAAAGGATTAAAATGGACTGGGGTAAAGTAACCTATATTTTCCTATCTTTAATGTCGCTTACTACAACAGCTGGATTTATTTATGAGCCAAATACTATAGCTCTTTTTATAGCTGCTAGCGTAAACTTAATATCTACAATTATAAAAATTGGTGTAAAAAATCTTTTAGCAGCTGAACTCTTAGCTAGTTCACTAGTTGCAGATTTACATTTAATACCTGCTTTTTTAGTAGTTGTGTTTAGTGGTGACATACAACTTGCAATAGCCTTAGCTATTGGAGCTGTTATAGCAAATATTGTATCAATTGTACTATCTTTAATTGAGAGTGCAAAAAGTAGTGAAAAGGAAGATTATTAAAAATGCAATATTCTAGTAAAGAATTAGAAAAAAAATGGCAAGAGTATTGGAAAGAAAACAACTCTTTTGAACCAAAAGATGGTTATGAATTACCAAAAAAATATATATTAAGTATGTTCCCATATCCAAGTGGAAGAATTCATATGGGACATGTTAGAAACTATTGTATTGGTGATGCCTTTGCAAGACACTTTAGAAAAAATGGTTTTAATGTTCTTCATCCAATAGGTTGGGATAGTTTTGGAATGCCAGCAGAAAATGCAGCAATTAAAAATAGACTTCATCCAAAAAAATGGACTTATGAAAATATTGATTATATGAGAGAAGAGCTTAGAAATTTAGGGCTATCTTTTAGTAAAAACCAAGAGTTTGCAACAAGTGATGAGCTATATACAAAATTTGAACAAGAGATTTTTATAAAAATGTATGAAGCTGGTATTGTTTATCAAAAAAGTGCACATTTAAATTGGTGTAATGAGTGTCAAACAGTTTTAGCAAATGAGCAGGTTGAAGATGGATGTTGTTGGAGATGTGATAACGAAGTTGTTCAAAAAGAGATGCCAGGATATTATATTGCAATTACAAAATATGCACAAAAACTTTTAGATGATTTAAAAACTTTAGAGAACTCATGGCCATCACAAGTTTTAACAATGCAAGAGAACTGGATTGGAAGAAGTGAAGGTTTAGAGTTTAAATTTGATTTAACAAAAGAGACTAGAGCAAAACTTGATAAGATGTTTTCAAGTTTTAAAGTATTTACAACAAGACCAGATACTATTTATGGTGTAACTTATGTTGCAATTGCACCTGAGCATGAGATTGTAAAATATATGGTTGAGCAAGAGCTTTTACCAAAAAATAAACTAAACATTATTAAAAGAGTTCAAAAAGTTGCTGAAAAAGATAGAGCAACTTTAGAAAAAGAGGGTGTTGATTTAGAAATAGAGGTAATTCATCCTTTAACTGGACAAAAAGTTCCAGTTTGGATGGCAAATTTTGTTTTAAGCTCTTATGGTGAAGGTGCTGTTATGAGTGTTCCAGCACATGATCAAAGAGATTTTGAGTTTGCAAAAAATTATGATTTACCAATAAAACAAGTTATTTCAAAAGATGGAAAACATAGTGATGAAAAACTAAAAGAGGCATTTGTTGAAGATGGAATCTTGGTTGATTGTGAAAGTTTTAGTGGATTAACTACAACTCAAGCAAAACAAGCAATTATTTATCACTTTGAACAAAACTCTTTAGGAAATAAAAAAGTAAACTATAAACTAAGAGATTGGGGAGTTTCAAGACAAAGATATTGGGGAGCTCCAATTCCTTTTGTTCACTGTCCAAAATGTGGATTAGTTCCTGAAAAAATAGAGAATCTTCCAATAGCACTTCCAGATGATGTTGAAATAACTGGAGAGGGAAATCCTTTGGCAAATCATCCAACATGGAAAGACTGCTCTTGTCCAAAATGTGGAGAAAAAGCAGTTAGAGAGAGTGATACTTTAGATACATTTGTTCAATCTTCTTGGTATTTTTTAAGATATGCAACTAACTATAAAAAGTGGCAAACAGAGGCTATAAATAAAGAAGATAGCAACTATTGGATGGATGTTGATCAATATATTGGTGGAATAGAACATGCAATTTTACACCTTTTATATGCAAGATTCTTTACAAAAGTTCTAAAAGATTTAGGATATACAGATTCAAATGAGCCTTTTAAAAATCTACTTACTCAAGGTATGGTTTTAAAAGATGGTGCAAAAATGAGTAAATCTAAAGGAAATGTTGTTGATCCTGATTTAATTATCGAAAAATATGGAGCAGATACAGCAAGATTGTTTATTCTTTTTGCAGCTCCTCCAACAAAAGAGTTGGAGTGGAATGATAGTGCTGTTGAAGGTGCTTATAAATTTATAAAAAGATTTTATGAAAGATCTATTAATGTTACACAAAATGGTGTAGAAAATATTTTTAAAATAGATCAAAACTCTTTAAATGATAAAGAGAAAGAGGCTAGATTAAAAGTTTATGAAGCTTTAATTAAATCAAATGAGGTTTTAACAAAAACTTATGCATTTAATACTTTAATTGCATCTTGTATGGAGGCTATGAATGCTTTATCATCTCAAGAAAACGAAGCAATTTGGGCTGAAGGTTACTATATTTTAACAAATATATTAGAGCCAATTATTCCTCATACAGCTTGGGAATTAGCTAATAAATTTTTTGCTTTATCAAATTTTGATAAGAGTATTGAAGTAAAAGATGAGGTTTTTTCAAAAGATAGTATAGTTTTAGCGGTTACAATAAATGGTAAAAAAAGATGTGAGATAGAAGTTGCTGTAAATGCTACAAATGAAGAGATTTTAGAACTTGCAAAAGTAGCTGCTAAAAAATGGTTAGAAAATGCAACAATTGTTAAAGAGATTGTTGTACCAAATAAACTTGTAAATATTGTAATAAAGGGCTAATGTGCTTAAAAAAATCTCTTTTTATATTGTAATAGTTTTAATTCTAAGCTCTTGTGGATATAGACCAACAGCACAATTAGCAAAAGAGGAGCTAGGTAAAAATATATTTGTAAAAACAGATATAAGAGCTAGTGATCCTAGAAACTCTGTTTTAGTTAAAGATGCTGTAACAAAAATATTATCTCAAAGATTAGATTCAAATCTTGTAGATAATCAATTTGAAGCTGAAATAATAATGAATTTAAGCATTGGAAGTGTTAGCTTTGGGGTTTTACAATATGATAAAGATGGTTACAATAAACTTTACAAAGCAAAAGTTAATATAAATGTAAAGTATTTTGATAAAGAGAAATCAAAAACAAAAAGTTTTACAGTTTCTGGAGAGTATGATTTCGCTGTTGATATAGGTGGAGAGATAAATGATACTCATAGATTTGAAGCAATTAGTAAAGCAAGTGATATGGCTGTAACTGAGATTTTATCAAGAGTTGCAGTTGCATCTTTTGAGTAAAATATGTCTTTAAAAACTTTAGACTTAAAAGGGTTTTTAGAGCATAAAACTCTTTATTATGACAAAATTGATTACAACTACATAAAAAAATCTGCTGATATTTTATTAAATCATATAAATCTTCCTTTTACTATTCATATTGTAGGAACAAATGGAAAAGGTACAACTGGAAGATTTTTAGCTCACTATCTGTATAAAATTGGATTTAAAACTCTACACTATAGCTCTCCTCATATAAAAAAATTTAATGAAAGAGTCTGGTTAAATGGTTTTGATATAGATGATGAGAGTTTAGAGATAGCTCATAAGTTTTTGCAAAATATTTTAGATGAAGAGCTTTTAGAAAAACTTACATATTTTGAATACACAACACTTTTGGCATTTTATATTAGTAAAGATTGTGACTATTTAATTTTAGAAGCTGGACTTGGTGGAGAGTTTGATGCAACAAATGTTGTAAAAAATGATCTTAGCCTTATTACAACAATTGGAATTGATCATACATCTTTTTTAGGAGATAGTGTAGAGAAAATTGCAAGAACAAAGATGCGTTCGGTTGATACAAAGATGATTATTGGTTATCAAGAGTTTGCTAGTGTTTATGATGTTGCAAATAGTGTTAAGCTTGAGTTAAAAGATGAGTTTAATAAAGATATAGAGATTTTAAGAGTTGAAGATTTTAATATAGATTATAACTTTACATTTGCATCATATTTAAAAAGAAATTTAGCACTTGTTTTAAAATGTTTAAAAGAGTTAAAAATTGATATAAATCTTGAGATTTTCAACTCAACTCCAATTTTTGGAAGATGTCAAAAGATAAAAGATAATATATTTGTAGATGTTGGACACAATCCTTTGGCTGCAAAAGTGATTTTTGAAGAGTTTAAAAATAAAAAATTAACTTTGATTTACAACTCTTATGCCGATAAAGATTACAAAGAGGTTTTGACAATTTTAAAACCAATTATAGATGAGGTATATATTGTACCTTTGGAAGATAGGAGAGTTGTAAAAAAAGAGATTTTGGAAAGTTGTTTAAAATCACTTGATATTAAAGAGATAAAGAGTTTAGAGTTTGATAATAAAAAAATCTATCTTGCTTTTGGTTCATTTTTAGTTGTTAAGAGATTTTTGGAGCTAATTTCTTATGAAAAACCTTGAAGAAGAGCTAGAAAAACTATATTTAGAAAAATCAAAGATTGAAGAGCGAATTGCACAACTTGAGAGTTTAAAAAATCAAAATATAAAAAAAGAGTTCTCAAAAGATGAAAAAATTTCACTTTTTAGAGAACTTTTTGTTGCAAGAGCTGATATATATGCTAAAAAATGGCGAAGTCGTGATGGAGCTAAAGAGGGATTTAGTGCTGTAACTGCCACTTTTATGGGTGAAGATTTTTTGCCACTTACAAACAAAGAGCTAGAAGAGCATTTAAGAGGAAATATTTTTTTAGCATCATATTTAATAAATAAAAATCAAGAGTGCTCTTATGTTGCTTTGGAGTTAAATAGTGAAGATGTTTTTAAACTTCAAAGAGCTTTACAAGAGTTAAATATAGAAGCCTCTTATAGTTTAAGCTCTTATAACTCTGTTTTTGCTTGGATATTTTTTAAAGAGAAAATTGCTTCAAAGATATCTTTCTCTTTCTTATATTTTTTGCAAAAAAAAGCAAATATAAGTGCTAAAATCTATCCAAATAGTGAGTTTTGTACAAATGAAAAGTTAGGAAACTTTATAGAGTTGCCTTTACAATTAGAGCATAGAAGAAAAAACAGAACAGTTTTTTTAGATATAAATACAAAAAAAATATATGAAGATCAATGGTTATATCTATCAAGTGTTAAAAAAGCAACAAAAGAGCAAATATATAGTTTTGCTCAGGTTTTAAGTGCAAAAAATATTCAAAAAGATTTAAAGCATATAAATTTTCCAATAAATAGTTTTGAAGTTGTTTTAAATAGTGGAATAGAGATTCCAATTAAAAACTTATCAAAGAGTTTTATTAGTAAGCTAAAATCATTTGCTACTTTTTTAAATCCTCAAGTAAAACTTCTAACGCAACTTAGAAAACCACTTTATAACACTCCAAAATATCTAAAAGGATATGAAGAGAGTAGTGATTATTTAACACTTCCAAGAGGCGTAAAGATTAGTTTATTTGAATATTTTAAAGAGAATTTATTAGATTTTTCAATAAAAGATGAGAGAGTTTTTGAAAAAATTGAGACAAAAAGTGTGAAATATACTCTAAGACCAGAGCAAGAGGATGCTATAAAAGAGATTTTAAAGTCACAAGAGTCAATTTGTGTTGCTCCTCCTGGTTTTGGTAAAACTCTTTTAGGAGCAAAAGTATTTGAGTTAAGAGCTGTAAAAACTTTGATTATTGTAAATAAAAATATGCTACTTGATCAATGGATTAGTAGATTTGTTGACTATTTTGGATATAAAAAGAGTGATATTGGATATTTAGGAAAAGGTCAAAACAGGCTTAATGGTAATATTGATGTTGCAACAATGCAAAGCTTAAATAACTCTCCTGTTTTAATCAAAAACTATACTCAAGTAATTGTAGATGAGTGTCACCATATTCCAGCACTTACATTTGAGCAGATAGTAAAAAATTTCAAAGGAACTTATATTTTAGGGCTTAGTGCAACTCCTAGAAGAAAAGATGAGTTAGATCCAATTTTGTACCAACAATTAGGAGATATATCTTATGAGTATAAAAAACCAAAAACACATACAAATATATTAAAAGTTATAAAAACAGATTTTGTAAGTAGTAGCGATAACTACTCAACAATAATAGGAGAGCTTGTAACAAATGAGAATAGAAATAGACAAATTGTTGATGTAATAAAAGAGCATAAAGATAGAAAAACTCTTTTGCTTAGTGATAGAATTGAACACTTAAATCTTTTAGAGAATATTTTAAAAGAGCAAAAAATTGATTTTGTAAGTGTTCATGGAAGTCAAAATAAAAAAGAGCAAGTACAAAATATGCAAAAAGTAAAAACAAGTTCACTTATACTTGCAACAAGCTCATTTTTTGGAGAAGGAATAGATTTTCCTCATCTAAATACAATTATTTTTGCAACTCCAATATCTTTTTATGGAAGATTAATTCAATATCTTGGAAGAATTGGAAGGGGAAATCAAAAGTGCTTAGCTATTGATTTTTTAGATAGCCAAAATCCAATTTTGAACTCAACTTATAAAAAAAGGCTTGAAGGTTATAAACAGATGCATTATAAATAATATTTTTTATAAATATTATTAATTAATCTAATATAACTTTTTATTATAATTTAACTAAAGTTTCTATAAACTTCTTAATATTTCAAATAAGGAGAAACTATGAAACTATTAAAAATTTTGGCATTTGCTTCAATACTTTTAACTTCAGCTTTTAGTGCTGAGTTTGTAAGCTATGATGAGCTAAGCAAAAAATTAAAAAGTGACGCAAAAAAATCAGGAATGATGGCAACAACTAAAGAGGTAAAAGATGCTCTAAAAGCTAAAGATTGGGCAGTTGTTGATGTAAGAACTATGGAAGAGTGGGCAGGTGCTTCTATAAAAGGAAGTTATAGAGTTGGAAGAGAAGCACCTGAAAAAGCTTTAGAAAATATTGTTTTAGACGATGATGAAAATTTTGTAAAGCAGAATTTAGTTGTAGTTTGTAACACAGCATCAAGAGCAGCTATTGAAGCTCAAGCTTTTAAACAAATGGGATTTAAAACTGTAAAGATTTATGAGATAAATAGATGGATTGATGAGTGTAATCCTGTTGTTACAAAATATAGTGCAGGTGAGCATAAAGATGGAACTAAAACAAAGTTTGGTAACTACTACGCTGAACATTGTAAAAAATAGTTTTAAAAGTAGAAAAGAGATTTTCTACTTCTAAACTATATATCTCATTTTTATATGCTCTTTTATCTTTTCAATTTCAACTAAAATAAATCCATCAATACAATCATTAAAATCTTTATCAACACTAAAATCTAAAAATCTTACACCATCATCAATAGTTAATTCACTATATTGTTTATATAAAGGTGGAATTGTAACACCCATATTTGTTAAAGCAGATTTTAAAGCTTTAAAATCCTGTTTTTTATCATCTAAAACAAAAAAATCCTTTATATCGCTTAGACGATTTGTATAAAAGTATGGATCTTTTGCTTGAACTAACTCTTTTTCGCTTCTGTAGTAGTGGCTATAATAAAGAGTCATTAAATCTTTTGCAATAGAGGGAAAAGAAGCTGGAATTGATACAGGTCCAAACATATATTTTATATTTGGATTTGCTTTTAAATATGCACCAATTCCAAACCAAAGATAATCTAAAGCTCTAGTTCCCCAATATTTTGGTTGAACAAAACTACGCCCAAGTTCAATTGAATTTTGAAGATAAAAGATAAAATCATCATTAAATTTAAATAAAGAGTTTGAGTAAAAACCTTTTACGCCATATTTTTCAAAAACCAAATTTGCATTTGCTATTCTATATGCTCCTACAATCTCAAGTTCACTTTTATCATATAAAATAATGTGTTGATAGTAAATATCATATTTATCAGTATCTCTTTTTTTATTTACACCCTCACCAACTTTTCTAAAAGATAGCTCTCTTAATCTTCCAATCTCTTTTAAAACTATAGAGTCTTCAACATAATCATACAGATATATTCTTTTGCCATCATTTGTTTGACCAAGGAGTTGAGATTTTTTTAGTTCGTTTAATAAATCAATTCTACTTACAGGATGAGCAATTGCATTTTGAGTTTGAAAATATGATTTTTTGCCTTTATTTAAAGCATAAAGATGTTTTTTATATAAATTTACTATAAATTTTTTATTTAAACCTTTTGGAATAATATTCTCATTTGGAATAATTTTACCAATCTTTATATTTATACTTTTTGATTTTTTGTTAAACATCTCATTTGATAATAAAAGAGTTGAAAAAGTCTTATTTAGCAAAGAGATTGTATAAAAAGTTTTAGAGTTTTTTGCATCTAAATATATTGGTAAAATTGGTGCATTGCTATTTTTTGCAAAATTTAAAAAACCTTTACTCCAAGTTTTATCAACTACTCCTTTAGGTGTAGCACGACTTACTTCTCCAGCTGGAAAAATTATAAGTGCTTCATTGTTATTTAAAGATTCATAAACTCTTTTTATGCTCTCTTTTGTCTGTTTATCTTTGAAGTTATCAATTGGGATTAAAAGCGAATTTAAAGCCTCAAAACTACTTAAAAAATCGTTTGCTAAGATCTTTACATCTTTTCTAACACTTCCTACAAGTTTTAGTAAACACAAAGCATCAAGACCACCTAAAGGGTGATTTGCAATAATTACAACTTTTCCAGTTGTTGGAATATTTTGTAAATCGTTGCTTGAAACTGTATAATCAAATTCAAAATAGTCTAAAACAGCATCAACAAAATCAAAACCCTTTAGGTGTGAATTTTGTGATAAGAACTTATTTATTCTATCTTCATGAACTATTTTTTTTGCTACTTTAAGCAAAGATTTTTTTAGCAGACTGTTTTTTGTTTTTATATTTGGGAACTTATTTTCAATCTCTTTTTGAATATTAACCATCTTTTTCTCCTACAAAATGTAGGAATATTAGATGATTTAGGTTGCAAATTGGTTACATTTTTAGTTATTAAGAGTAGAACTCAACAGATTTTAATCTAGCAGCTCTTCTTGCATCTGAATTGCTCTCTTGTGGCTCATCATCTTTATCTATATATATTTTTCTTCTATTTTGCTGATTATCATTTGGTTTTTGTTTCTCAAGCTCAAGTTTAGCAACTAGCTCTTCAAGTTTATCTTCTAGTTTACTATTCTCTTTTAAAAGCAAATCTTTTTGTAGTGCTAAATCATTTAACTCTTTTTTTAACTCTCTAGCTCTTTGTTTGTAAGCATCTTTTTCTCTATCAAGAATATTATTCATCTCTTTTAAATTGTTATTTTCTTGCTCTAAAAGCAGATTTTTTTTCATTAAGATTACATTTTCACTCTTTAATCTTTGTGCATCTTGCATAGCAACTCGGCTTAAAAGTTCATAGTTCATATAAAATCCTTAAGTAAAGATGGCTTAAATTGTACAATAAAAATTAGTAATTTAGCATAAATCTATATTATGTTAAAATTTCGGAATTTTTTTGCAAGGTTTATGATGATTACAATAGATGTTTTAGTGTTATTAGATATAAAAGGTTTACAAGATAGAGAGAAATTTGAGAAGCATGTTAAAAAAGAGGGTTTTATAAAAGTAGAAAATGAGGAGTTTGTATATACAGGAAACTCAACAACTACAACTTTTGCTACAAAAGCTTATATTTTGGAAGTATTTAAAAAAGGTTTACAAAAAAGTGGTTTTGAAGATGCTTCTTTGGTTTTTTTATTAAATGAAACACCATATCCTCCATACAAATATGACAAAAATACAGATGATTTTGAATTAAGTGAAGCAAAATAGTGAAAAATATTTATAGCTATTTAAAAAATTTAAAAGAGCAAAAAAGATTAAAAGAGTGTGAACTTTTAGTTGTAAATGATGATAAAGAGGCAAAAATAGCATCTGATATTATCTTATTTTTAGGTTTTTCTCCTTTTACACTTCCAGATTTTAGAGCAAATTTCAAAGATGATTTACTCTCTTTTAAAGAGGAACTTCAAGATATAACAAAAACTTTAAGTAGTTTTTATGAGTACAAAAAAGAGAATAAAATCTTAATCTCTCCAATAAGAACTATTAGTTTTCCTCTTCCAAAAAAAGAGTGTTTTGATAGCTTTACAATCAACTTTGCAGATAAACTAGATTTACAAGAGTTAAAAGAGAAACTTTACAACTGGGGATACTACTTTGTAGATATTGTAACAAGTGAAGGAGAGGTATCTTTAAGAGGAGATATTTTTGATATAGCTTCTTTAGGAAGTGAGTTTGGATATCGTGTAAGTTTGTTTGATGATGAGGTTGAGAGTATTAGAAAATTTGATATAGAAGATCAAAAATCTTTTAAAGATGAGATTGAGAGTTTTACTATAAAACCTGCATTTTTGGCTCTAAACTCAGCTACTTATGAAAATTTAAATGAAAAAATAGAGACAATTTCTAGTGATGCGTTTATAAAAGATATTCACTCTTTAGGATTTTGGTATTTAGATGATATGGCAACTTATTTACCACAAAATATGAGTAGCTTTATAACTTTAAATGCTTTAAGTGAACTTGATGAAGCATATATTTTTGAAGAGAAAAGATTAAACAAAGATAAGTTTCTAACACTTCCAAAAATTATTGAAGATGATAGATACAAAGAGATAAGCCCATCAAATATAAAAGAGTTTATAACTTTTCACAAAGATAAAAAAATCACACTTATTTCAAGTAGTGAAGCTAGAGTAAAAGCTGTTGATTTAAGCTTAGATGATAAAGATATAAAATACATTTTTAGCCATGAGATAATAAATCTTTTAAGTAGTGATGAGGTAATAATCTCATTAAACAAAGAGATTAAAAAGAAGCGAAAAAAACGGGTTAAATTTGTAATTGATGAGTTGGTTTTAAATGATTTTGTAGTTCATGAAAAACATGGAATTGGAGTTTACAAAGGAATTGAACCTGTTACTATTATGGGGGCTAAAAGAGATTTTGTAGTAATAAACTATCAAGGAGAAGATAGACTTTTAATACCTGTTGAAAATTTAGATACTATTGATAGATATGTTGCAGATGGCGAGAGTTATGCAATTGTTGATAAACTAGGTCGGGGAAGTTTTGCAAAACTAAAAGAGAAAGTAAAAGATAGATTATTTGAAATTGCAAATGATATTATAAAACTAGCAGCTGCAAGAGAGCTTGTAAATGGTATTAAAATAGATATAGATGAGTTTTTGATTAGTGAGTTTCAAAGTAAAGCAGGATTTTCTTATACAAAAGATCAAACTAGAAGTATAAATGAGATTTTTGCTGATATTAGTAGTGGAAAAGTTATGGATAGGCTTTTAAGTGGTGATGTTGGTTTTGGAAAAACAGAAGTTGCTATGAATGCACTACTTGCAGTTATAAATAGTGGTTACCAAGCTATATTTGTATGTCCTACAACACTTTTAGCATCTCAACACTACCACTCAATTTCAAAAAGATTTAAAGAGTTTGGAATAGATGTTTATAAGCTAGATGGAAAAAGTAGTGCAAAAGAGAAAAGCAGTATTAAAAAAGGTCTTGAAGATGGAAGTGTTAAATTTGTAATAGGAACACACTCTTTACTTGATATAAAAACTTCTAATCTTGCACTTGTGATAATTGATGAGGAGCATAAATTTGGAGTTAAACAAAAAGAGAAACTAAAAGGTCTTAGAGAAGATGTACATATTTTTTCTATGAGTGCAACACCAATTCCAAGAACTCTAAATCTAGCCTTATCAAAACTAAAAGGAATGAGTACTCTTTTAACACCTCCAAGTGAGAGATTAGGAGTGCGAACTTTTGTAAAAGAGTATAGTGATGGTTTAATAAAAGAGATAGTTTTAAGAGAGAAAAGAAGAGGTGGACAGCTATTTTATGTTCATAACAATATTGCTTCAATTGAAGCTAAGAAAAAAGATTTAGAGAAGCTTATTCCAAATATCAAAGTAGATATTATTCACTCTCAAATAAAATCAGCAGATGCTGAAAAAATAATTGAAGCTTTTGAAAATAAAGAGTTTGATATTTTACTTGCAACTTCAATAGTTGAAAGTGGAATTCACCTACCAAATGCAAACTCAATAATAATTGATGGAGCAGATAGATTTGGAATAGCAGATTTGCATCAATTAAGAGGAAGAGTTGGACGAAGCAACAAAGAGGGGTATTGTTACTATGTTGTTGAAGATAAGAGCAAAATAACACCTGAAGCTATAAAAAGATTAGTTGCTTTGGAATCTAACTCATATTTAGGAAGTGGAACAGCACTTGCTCATCAAGATTTAGAAATAAGAGGCGGTGGAAATATTATAGGAGCTGAGCAAAGTGGACATATAAAACAGATTGGTTATGGTCTGTATCTTAAAATGCTTGAAGATACTTTGGCGGTTTTAAGTGGTGAGCAAAAAGATGAGAAGAAGAGTGTTGATATTAAACTTGCTATTAGTGCATTTATTAGTAGTGATTATATAGTTGAAGATAGAATTAGACTTGAACTTTATAGAAGATTAAGCCGTGTAAATGATACTTCTAGCCTTTATGCTATTGAAGAGGAGATGGAAGATAGATTTGGAAAACTTGATACTCCTACAAAACAGTTTATGGATTTGATTTTGATAAAAATTTTGGCTATGTCAAAAGGAGTTGAACAAATAAGCTCTTATGAGATGAATGTTACATTTGTAAAAGATGGTATAAAAGAGACAATAAAATCAAGAAGCAAAGATGATGACGATATTATAAGTGCTACTTTACAGTATTTAAGAAAGTAATAATATGAAAAATCTAAAGTTTTCAATATTAAAAAAAGATGATATAAAAGCAGTTGTAGAACTAATAAACAAAGCATATAGAGAAAAAAATCCAAACTCTTGGACAAGTGAAGCTCACTTGCTTAGTGGAATTAGAGTAAATGAAGATATGCTAAATGAGATTTTAAAAAATAAAAATATAGTTACATATATAGCTTTATTAGATGAAAAAATTGTAGCAACAATTCAAACAAAGCTAGAAGATGAAGATATACATATTGGGCTTTTTGCAGTTCATCCAGATTTTCAAAGCTTTGGAGTGGGAAAAAAGCTTTTAGCTTTTGCAGAAGAGAGTGCAAAAAAACTTTGGAAAAAATCAAGCTTTGTGATGGAAGTGATATCAAATAGAGTTGAGCTAAGAGATTACTATATTAGAAGAGGTTACCAAAATACAAATAGTTTTATAGATTTTCCAAAATCTTCTTACTGGTCACCACTTACAAATGAAGAGTTAAAACTTTTGGTTTTAAAAAAATATATAGATTAGTTGTAAGTTGGTATATCTTCACGCTTCTAGCTTATGTAAAATATCATCTAAATTTAAAAAATCCAAACTCATTTTTGAAAAGGCAAACCACTTTTTACCTAAATCTTTCAAACTAGCTCCCAAATGATAAATCTCTTTTTTATCGATAATCAAAAATCTATCATGAGCATTTTTAAAAGTTTTTAGAGAGATATTTTTATATTGTTTTGAATATTTTTCGAAATCTAGTTTGAGTTGTTTTGAAATTGTTGAAGTGTAAATTGTAAAATTTATATTTGGATACTTACTAAACAAAGTAAAAACTGTATCATCTATATAGTTATCTATCAAAACGATTTCACTCTTTGCTAGCTTTAGCAAATCGTTTACAAAACTGTAAGCATCGTAAATTTGCCCATCAAAAAAGATGTTTTGATTAAATTCCAAGCTATTTTCTTTTATTTTAGAATTAATTTTATTCATTTGAGATTTTAAAATATTTACATCATTTTCTAAAGATACAAATCTATCATTTGTAATTTTTTCACCATTTATAACATATCCATTTTGAATATAGTTTTTTAACACAGATGTTGCCCATTGTCTGAATTTTGTAGCTCTTAAAGAGCTTACTCTATAACCAACACAAATAATTACATCTAAATTATAATGCTTAAGTTCTCTTTTTACTAATCTATTTCCTTCTTTTCGAACTACCGAGAAAAACTCGGTAGTTGAATTCTCATCTAGCTCTTTTTCTAAATATATATTCTTTAAGTGCAAACCAACATTATCTGTACTTGTATCAAATAACTGAGACATTTGTAATTGTGTTAGCCAAATTGTTTCACTATCAACCGAAACTTTGAGTTCTAGTTCTCCATCATTGTAAACTACTAAATTTGATAAATCTTGCATTTCATTTCCTTGCTTGAAAGATTTTTTAAATCTTAGCAAAAGAGAGTAAAAAGAGAAAGAAATATTACAATTTGTAATTAAATTTGATTTTTATATTTTAAGCCTTGGAAGTGGGACTTCAGTCCAACCATTACTTTTATAGATGGGACAGCTTAGAGCGAAACCTTGCAAAGCAAGTGTTGAGAAAAGTCCCATTTCCGAAAAACCAATATCAAACACCCTCAACAATCTTAATCTCATCAGGAGTTAAATCATAGAGTTTATAAACCATTTGGTCGATTGTTTTTTCATTTGTTGTAGAGATATTTTCTAAATTTTCAAGCTCTTTTTTAAGTGCGATTTCTCTATCAAAGTTGTTATTTTTTATAGCTTCATCTAAAAGAGGTTTATAATCTTTTATTTTTTGTTTAGCTTCCAAAATCTCATCTACAAGTTTTATAAATGGTTTTTGTGATTCTTCATCTATTTTTGGGATTGGTATTTCTTTTAAATAAATAGTAAATGCTCTTAAACCTTTAGAGCCTAATTGAGAAGAAATAAAACCATAGTAATAATTTACAATTTTAGAATTTAATAAAGCAAATAAATATTTTGAATCACTATCTATAAAATAAACTGTATTATTAAAATAGTATCCATCACTATCAAAAGTAAAAGTTAGCTTATCAGCAATATCAGGATAAACAATTTTAACTTTATCAAATTTATCCAAGTAAGCACAATTTCTAAGATTATAAGGAGTTTTTCCCTTGTCTCCTCTTTTTTCTAACTTATCGTAATATTGGTCTAAATGTTCTTTAATAAAAGGATAATTTTTAATATTTACAGGTGGATTATTATGAGAATTTATCAACCATTTATCAGTAAAATCAAAACTATATTTTTTTATATCTCTACCTCTTACAAGAGGTTTTATAATTTCGGCACTTTTTGGGTCTTGTTTAATAAGTTCATCTTTTTTTTCTTTATCTATAATAAAAGCTTCATTAAAACCAGTTAATATTCCTCTATAAATATTAATATCCCAATCTTTTAAAGGAATTCCACTTTTTTCTATTTTTTGTTTTATTGCTAGTTCTTTTGGGTTTGAGAAACTAAAGCTAGTTTTTGTTAAATCACTTTGTTTCATAAGATAGCTATTTATTAAATCTACATCTACAACTTTAAAAGTAGAGTTATTATCTGCTTTTTGTTTTTGAAATATTGTAATTGCACTATCAACTGTTGCATCTTCAAAGATTTTTACACCATTAAAATCTGCTATTTGCAAGATTGTTGTATTTTGTAAAATATACTCTCTTAAATTTTCTCCATATTTTGCACGAAAGAATTTATTACTACAAATAAAGCCTTTTAAACCATTTGGTTTTAACATATTTAAAGCTAACTCATAAAAATATACATATAAATCAGCTGTTCCATTTGCTACTTTATAGATTTTACTCAAAGCTTCTTTTTGCTCTTTTATCGCCTCTTGTCTTACATAAGGAGGATTTCCAATAACCACATCAAAACTATTTTCACTAAATGGCATCTCTAAAAGTGAGTTTGCACAAACTATCTTGTCTGCTAGTTTTGTAAGAGCTCTACCTCTTTTTGCAGTTCGTAGCCACAAACTTAGCTTTGCTATCTCCACGGCATCTTCATTTATATCCACTCCATAGAGATTGTGTTCCAAAATCTCCTCTTCTACCATATATGAAGCAAACAAATCGCCCATCAAAGCTAAGTCATTTTGTAGGTTTTTGTGTTCAGATATTAAGTATTCCAAAGCTTGATTTAAAAAAGCCCCACTTCCACAAGCTGGGTCTAGGATTTTTAGATTTAGAAGCCAGTTTTTATACTCTTGCAGGTTCTCTTTTGTTTGTTGCTCTTGTTTTGTTAGTTTTTTTGGGTTAGATGGAGGTGTTATCTCAACAATTTTTAGCTCTTCTCTTTTCTCACTACACATTTTTCCTAAAGTGTTTTCTACAATATATCTTGTGATATATTCAGGAGTATAAAATACACCATCTTTTTTTCTTTTTGATTTTGTTTTATCAAAGTTTACATTATCTATATTTGCTTGAAGCTCTTCAAGGTCTGTAAGACTTTGCTCAAAAATATGTCCTAAAATATTTACAGATATTTCACTTGCAAAATCGTAGTTAGATAGTATTTGAACATTTTCATCTAAAATAAAATCATCGATAATCAAACTATCAAGAAGCTCATCAACAACAAAAAGTCCACCGTTGTATTGAGGAATTTGTAGTTTATCGTTTCCTTTGTTTATAGCTTCAAAGTAGAATTTATAAATATCATATAAAGAGTAGTTTGTAAACTTTTGATTTATAAACTCCTCTCTAATCTCTTTTATCATATTTGCTCTAAGCAAATCTCTATCTTCTGCAAATAGTATAAAAATAATACGGTCGCATAGTTTTTGAGTGAGTCTTA
>NZ_JBAZAH010000040.1:0-15833 GCF_041672065.1 Aliarcobacter sp.
TTTGGTGTTGCTGAACCAATTCTTCACTACTCAACACCACCTCAAGGTGTGGCTTTAACAGTTGATGCAGCAAAACAAGCTATGCAAATATCTTATTTTCACTGGGGTTTTCATATTTGGGGAATATATGGACTTACAGGTTTGGCTTTAGCATATTTTGCTTTTAGACACGGGTTGCCTTTATCTATGAGATCTACTCTTTATCCTTTAATAGGTGATAAAATCTATGGAGCACCTGGGCATATTGTTGATACTTTTGCAATTTTAGGAACAGTTTTTGGAATTGCAACAACATTAGGTCTTTCAGTTGCGCAAATAAATGCTGGGCTTAACTATTTATGGCCCTCAATAGATGTTAGCATTTCTGTTCAAATCACTATTATTGCACTTATTACATCAATTGCATTAATCTCTGTAGTTGCTGGAATGGATAAAGGGATTAAAAGATTATCAATAATAAATATTTTTATTGCTGTAGTTTTAATGACATTTGTATTTATTGCAGGTCCTACAATATTTATTCTTGAGACTTTTTTAGAAAATACTGGAAGTTATTTAAGTAATATTGTGGAGAGGACTTTTAGTCTTCAAGCTTATACTTCAAGTGATTGGATGGGTAATTGGACTTTATTTATCTTTGGTTGGACAATTGCTTGGGCTCCATTTGTTGGATTGTTTATTGCCAAAATTAGTCGTGGTAGAACTATTAGACAGTTTGTAGTTGGAGTTATGTTAGTTCCAACTTTGTTTACATTTTTATGGTTTAGTGTATTTGGAGATACAGCTTTGCATATGGTTATGGTTCAAGGGTATGAAGAGCTTATAAAAGAGGTTCAAACTGATAAAGCAATAGCACTTTTTAAACTTTATGAAAGATTACCATTTACTCAAATAGTATCTTTTATAACTGTAATTTTAATCATCACTTTTTTTGTAACTTCAGCTGATTCAGGATCTTTAGTTGTTGATTCACTAGCATCTGGAGGGGCAACATATACTCCAATTTGGCAAAGAGTTTTTTGGGTTGTAATTCAAGGAGTTATAGCATCTGTTCTACTTTTAGCTGGGGGATTGGGTGCTTTACAAACTGCATCAATTACAAGTGCTTTGCCTTTTGCAATTATTATGTTAATAGCAGCTATTGGAGTTTGGAGAGCTTTGGTAATAGAGAGTCACAGAGTAGCAAGTTTAAATCATAGCATAAGTTTAAGTATGTATTCAGATGAGAAACAAAGCAATTGGAGAGAAAAACTAAATACACTCATAAATTTTCCAACAAAAGATTTAGTTGTTGATTTTATAAAAAATAATGTCTATAAAAGTATGAAAAAAGTTGAAAAAGAGCTTGAAAACAAAGATTGGAATTGTAAAATTGAATATGATGAGGAGTATATAAGAGCTATCATTGTGATATTTAAAAATGATGATATTAAGTTTACATATGAGGTTAGATTAAGAGAGTATGAGCTTCCTGATTTTGTAGAACAAAAAATAGATCAAAAAAAACAAAAATATTATTATAATGCAGAGGTTTTTCTAAAAAGAGGTGGTTTATACTATGATTTATATGGTTATGATGAGAATACAATAATAAATGACATAATAACTCAATTTGAAAAATACTTAAGATTTGTTCACACATCACCTGGAACTTTACCTTGGGATATGAGTGAACATGATGAGTTATTAAATGATTCAAGAACAAACAAATAAAAATGAAGGATTTATATGAAAAACTTAAAAACTTATATCTTGCCAATATCATCACTTTTTTTAAGTATCACATTTTTAGCAATAGGTTATGGAATTATGATAACTTATATAGGTGTTTATTTAAAACAAGCTGGAGCATCTAGTTTTTCAATAGGTTTAATAAATTCAGCATTTTTTTTAGGAGCAATCGCATCATCAATTTTTAGCCAAAAAATAATATCAACTATTGGACATATTAGAAGTTTTGCATCTTTTGCTGCTTTAATGGTAATTGCTTTTTTACTTCACTCTGTATATTTAAATGAATTTTTTTGGGGATTTCTAAGGCTTATTTCTGGTTTCTCATTTTATGCTCTTTTAATAATTGTTGAAAGTTGGTTAAATGAAAAGAGTTCAAACTCTCAAAGAGGTCAGATTTTGGCTATTTATACAATAATTTTTTATCTTTCAACTGCTTTAGGGCAACTATTTTTAACTATTCCAAAAGATTCTGAATTTTTTGTATTTACAGTTGGTTCTGTGTTGGTACTTTTTTCTTTAATTACTATTGCTATGACGAAGATAAAAGAGCCAATTTTAAAACCTTTTGAACAGTATAGTTTTCCAAAACTATACTCTATAGTTCCTTTGGCACTTACAGGAAGTTTTATAGGTGGATTTTTTGTTGGAAGTTTTTTTACAATGCTACCTTTGACTATACTGCATAAATTTGATTCAACAACTATTTTATCAATATTTATGTCTTTAACTTTGATTGGTGGATTAGTTTCTCAGTGGCCTATTGGAAAATTATCAGATAAATATGGAAGAAGAAAGTTGATTGCTTTTTGTGGATTTTTTACAGCTTTTGTCTCTCTTCTTTTTATAATAGTTCCTGAATTAAATAGTTACTACTATATTTTGGCACTACTTTTAGGAGTGACGATATTTGCTATTTATCCACTTAGTCTTGCAAGAGCAAATGATGAATTGGATGAAAATAAAGAT
Organism: Aliarcobacter sp.; assembly: GCF_041672065.1. Lineage (NCBI taxonomy): Bacteria > Pseudomonadati > Campylobacterota > Epsilonproteobacteria > Campylobacterales > Arcobacteraceae > Aliarcobacter > Aliarcobacter sp. Next base: position 2,701 of record NZ_JBAZAH010000040.1, read on the forward strand.
ATGGTTGAGATTAGTCGAGCTTTACTTTTTGCTTATGGTGCTGGAAGCTTTATAGCTCCAATTATTTTAGGTATTATATTTACATTTTTAAACTATGAAGCTATATTTTTTATATATCTAACAATTGGATTTTTTTTAGGATTATACTCTTTATCTAGAAAAAGAGTTTCCGATGATGATATGAGTGTTTTTGTAAACTTCCCTGTTACTTCAGGTCCTGTTGTTGCAGAAATGGATCCAAGACAAGATTAAAAGCATAAAAAAAGGGGTCATCATTTGATGACCCCTTTTTTTTATAAATAGATAAAATTATTTTGCAACAGCTTCTTTTAAAGCTTTTCCAACTTTAAATTTAGCAACAGTTGTTGCAGGTACATTTACAGTTTTATCTGTTCCTGGAACTTTTGCAACTCTAGCAGCTCTATTAGCTGTTGAGAATGTTCCAAATCCAACAAATGCAACTGAATCTTTTTTTACTAAAGCTTCAGTAATAGTTTCTAATACTGCATCAACTGCACTTTTTGAATCTTTTTTAGATAATCCAGCTTTTGCTGCAACTGCATCAATAAATTCTGTTTTGTTCATTTATACTCTCCGTGTTAAAATTAAATTTTATTGTACCTAAAATATTTGATATTTTTTTAAATAATTGAAAATATTTATACAATTTTTTTAAAATTTAGATACAAAAAGTTTAATTTCTATCTTTAAAACTCTATTTCAAGCCCAATAGGGCAGTGATCACTTCCAAAAATATTATCTAAAATATAGGCATCTTTTACAAAATCTTTTAAATCAGAACTTACATAAAAGTAGTCAATTCTCCATCCAACATTATTCTCTCTAGCATTTGCTCTATAACTCCACCAAGAGTATTTATCTTTTAAATCGCCATTTACTAATCTAAAAGTATCTAAATAACCGTGCTCTAAAAATTTACTAATCCAATCTCTCTCCATCTTTAAAAAACCACTTGTATTTTCATTTGCTTTTGGTCTTGCAATATCAATTTCAGTATGCGCTGTGTTTACATCTCCACAAACAATTATTGATTTCCCATCTTTTTTTAAATTTTCACAATGAGTTAAAAATCTATCATAAAACTCCATTTTATAATCAAGTCTCTCTTGAGAGCTTTGTCCATTTGGAAAATATACATTAAAAAAAGCTATATCTTTATCTTTTAGTTTAAAGTGAACCTCATTTATTCTTCCTTCATTTAAAACATCTACTGTTGGACAATTACACTCAAAAGATATATCAATATCTGAAAATAGGGCAGTTCCACTTCTTCCTTTAATTGCAGATTCACTAGCTGTTAAAAATTTAAACTCTTTATTAAATATTGTTTTTGGAATTTGATTTTTCATTGATTTTGTCTCTTGAAGTCCAAGAATATGAATATCATGCTCATCAACCCATTTTAAAGCCTCTTTTTTATCAACAGCTCTTACCCCATTTACATTCCATGAAATAAATTTATATCTTTTTTTCACTATTTAAGTCCATCCTTTTTCTCTTTTTTATCTTCATTTATCAATTTTTGTGGCGCATTTGGTAGCTTTGGTTTTATAATTCCTATTTTATTTAAATCTTTGTTTTGAAGACTATTTTGTTCATTTATAAGATTTTCACCTTTACCACCGTGCATATCTATTTTTCCACTATTTTTACCTCTATAATCATAATTTGCAAATAAGAAATTTGCAAATATTGTAGTAACTATTAGTAATCTTTTCATATAAAAATCCTTTTTTTGAAGAAAAAATTATAACTAGATTTCAATAATAAAGGCATTATTTGCTAATTTACACTATTTTTTAAATAGGATAAATATGATAGAGATATTTTTAGGATTTGTTACTTTTTTTACATCTGTTGTTGCTGCAATTGTAGGAATTGGTGGAGGAATGATGTTAATAGCAATTTTGCCATCTTTTTTGCCTATAAATGCACTTATTCCTGTTCATGGTCTTACTCAAGTTTCAAGTAATTTAAGCCGTGCTTATTTTGGATATAAAGATATAGAGTTTAGTGTAGTTCCAAAATTTTTAATTGGTTCAATTTTAGGAATAGCTCTTTTTGCTGGTATATTAAGCATTATTAGTCTTGATTATGTGCCACTTTTTATTGGAATTTATATTTTACTTTCACTTTGGAGTCAAAAATTTAATGAAAAGATTAAAAAGTATGAAAACTACTATATTGCAGGTTTTTTTCAAACAGGACTCTCTATGGTTGTTGGAGCAACAGGACCTCTTACAATGACACTTTTACTAAAAGATTTTAAAGAGAAAGATAAAGTTGTAGCAACTGGCGCACTTTTGATGAGTATTACTCATTTTTTAAAAATTGTTGTTTTTGCATATTTTGGATTTGTATTTTTTGATTATATAACTATTATTGTCTCTATGATTATAGGGGCTATACTTGGAAGTTATATTGGAACAAAACTTAGAGATAAAATTGATGGAAAAAGATTTACAATAGTTTTAAAGACACTTTTGACTATTTTAGCAATAAAATTAATTATTTTTGTATTTATATAACTTTTTCTTATGTTTGTTCTAGATATAATTCTGGAATTATTAATAAAGGAAAAAAATTATATGAAAAAAAAATTTTATTATTGATAAAAAAGAGACTAAAAAAATTATATTAGAAACTTTAACAAAATTTTTTATATTTGTTTGTCTATTTGCTATTCCACCACTTATATTAAGATTAGATATAATTATTTTTAATGATTTTGTATCAGAAATGTCACTTACAGAAGCTTTTCAACTACTATTTTTAACTTTAACTTATGGTATATTTTTTTATATAGCAAAAAAAATAGCCAATCTAAGAAGAGCTTCAGTTTTAATAGCTTCATTTTTTCTTGTACTTTTTATAAGAGAGAATGATGCTTTACTTGATACTGTTTATCATGGATTTTGGTTTCCAGTTGCGCTTACAGTTACATTTATTGCAATAATCTATTTTGCTTTTGATTATAAAAATGGTTTTAAACAACTAGCAATCTATTTTAAAATACCACAAATGAAACTTATAATCTTTTCTATAGCATTTTTATTAGTATTTTCAAGACTATTTGGAATGGGTAGTTTTTGGAAACTTGTTATGGTTGATAATTATATGTATATGGTAAAATCAATGATAGAAGAGGGTACAGAGCTTTTGGCTTATCTATTTATTTTATATGGAACTTTTAATATATATAAATCTTTACTTTATTTAAATAAAGAGAGTGAAAAGTAATCAAGATTAGGTTAATTTAAAGAGTTAATTTTTTTTATTAATCTTTGTTTAAGCCAAATTTAATAATTTTCAATTCTTTCATATAAATGTGACTATTTTACATAATAGCTACATAATTTTCTGTTATAATCTTTTCCTAAAAACAAATTTTAAGGAGAAACTCATGAAAAGAGCTATTTTAGGAGTAGTTACTGCTTCGTTATTAGCGACATCTGCAATGGCTGCAGAGTATGTTATGAAAATTAGTCACGTTGTTAGTTCAAGTACACCAAAAGGTATTGCATCTGATTATTTAGAAAAAAGAATTGAAGAGTTAACAAATGGAAGAATTGATGTTCAAGTTTTCCCTAACTCTCAACTTTATGGTGATGGTGAAGAGATGAAAGCATTAGTTATGAATAATGTTCAAGTAATTATGCCAAGTCTTTCAAAATTTACAAGTATTGCACCACAAATGCAACTATTTGATTTACCATTTATTTTTAGAGATAAAGCACATCTTTATGCAGTTATGGATGGAGAAGTTGGAGCTAAATTAAAATCATTTATTGATGCAAAAAAACAAATGCTAGCATTTGATTATTGGGATGCTGGATTTAAACATTTCTCAAGTAGTAAACAACCAATTGTTAATCCAGAAGATGCAAAAGGTCTAAAATATAGAATTCAAAGTTCTAAAGTTTTAGAGGCACAATTTAAAGCAGTTGGTGGAAATCCACAAATTTTACCATTCTCTGAGGTTTATTCAGCACTTCAACAAGGTGTTGTTGATGCAACAGAAAACCCACTATCTAACTTCTTTACTAAAAAATTTCATGAAGTTCAATCAAGTTTAACTTTAAGTAGTCACGGTTATTTAGGATATTTAGTTGTTATGAATCAACAATTCTTTAATAAATTACCAAAAGATTTACAAGAGCATGTAAAAACTGCTATGAAAGAAGCAACTGAGTTAGAAAGAAGAGAGACAGCTATAGAAGATGCAAAAATTATTGATGCATTAAGAAAATATGCTAAAGATTCTGGAAGACTTGAAATTTATGAGTTAAATGATGAGCAAGTTGCTAACTGGAGAAGAGTTATGTCAACTGTATATCCACAATTTTATAAAGTGATTGGAGAAGATCTAATCAAACAAACTATAGAAACAAAGTAGGTAGATTTTTATATGAAAAAATTCTTTGATGTTATTGATGTAGTTGTAGGCACAATAAATCAAACTATGGCAGTCTACGGACTGCTATTAGGTGTGATTGTGGCTTTTATTAATGTAGTACTTAGATACGCCTTTGATATGAGCCTTCCTTGGGCAGGTGAGCTTACAAACTATCTATTTATTTGGTCTGCTCTTTTTGGAGCAGCTTATGGATTTAAGCACGGAGCACATATCTCTATAACTCTTTTAATTGAGAGAATGCCTGCAATGCTTATGAAATCATTTTTAATATTTGCAAATATTTTATCAATTTTATATTTAGGTTTATTATCTTATTTTGGATATGAATTAGTATTAATGCTTATGGATTTTGGCGAAATGAGTGTTGATTTAAATATTCCAATGTGGATTCCACATTTAGTTCTTCCAATAGCTTTTATTCTTGCTGCTTATAGAGTTGCTGAAAAATTGGTTGAGCTATTTAAAACAGATGCAAATGATATTAAACTATTTAGTGAACATGAAGCTATTTTAGAAGAGATTAAAGGAGAAAAGAAATAATGGTTATTGCAACTCTTTTTATTTTACTATTTGGTTTAATGTTAGTTGGAGTTCCTGTTGCTGTTGCATTAGGAGCTAGTACATTAGCATCTACTTTCTTCTTTACAGATATGGATTTAATGGGAATTACATCAAAAGTGTTTGATGGATTAAATAAGTACACTCTTATGGCAATTCCTATGTTTATTTTAGCTGGTTCACTACTTGCAAGAGGAAGTGCTGCTAGAAGAATTATTGATTTTGCAAAAACTTTAGTTGGACATCTTCCAGGAGGACTTCCAATTGCTGCAATTTTAGCTTCAATTATTTTTGCTGCTATTAGTGGAAGCTCTCCAGCAACAGTTGCTGCTATTGGTTCTGTTATGTATGGAGCTATAAAACAAGCTGGATATAATGAGCAATTTGCAATTGGTACTATTACAACAGCTGGAACATTAGGGATTTTAATTCCACCTTCAGTTGTATTTATTGTTTACGGTGTTAGTGCTGATGAATCAATTGGAAAACTATTTATGGCAGGAGTTATTCCTGGTCTTATGATCGGTGGAATGATGATGCTAGCAACATATATTCTAGCGAGAAGAAGTGGATTTAAATCTGGTAAAATGGCAAGCTTTAAAGAGCAATTTATCGCTTTTAAAGAAGCATTTTGGGCACTTTTAATTATTGTAGTTGTTATTGGAGGAATCTACGGAGGAATCTTTACACCAACTGAAGCTGGTGCAGTTAGTGTTATGTATGCATTTTTTGTATCTTATTTTATATATAAAGATTTAAAAATTAAAGATTTGTATAAAATATTATTAGATTCAGCACAAACAAGTGCAATGATTTTCTTTATTATTGCAAATGCTATGATTTTTGCACACTTTTTAACTGATGAGCAAATTCCACAACAAATTACTCAATGGATTTTAGAAGCAAATGTTACTCCTTTAATGTTCTTATTAATTGTAAATATTTTACTTTTAATAATGGGACAATTTATGGAGCCTAGTTCTGTTGTTATGATTACAGTTCCATTATTACTTCCAATTGGTGTTGCTCTTGGAGTTGATCCAATTCATCTTGGGGTTATTATGGTTGTAAATATGGAAATAGGAATGCTAACTCCTCCAGTTGGATTAAACCTATTTGTTGCAAGTGGAATTACTGGACTTAGTATGGGACAAGTTATTAAAGCTTCTTTACCTATGACTTTAGTTTTACTTTTTGGATTAATGTTAGTAACATATATTCCAGCAATATCTCTTTGGCTTCCAAATTTAATGTTTGGATACTAAAATATTTTAAAGTAAGAGTAAAACTCTTACTTTTTAAATATTTTTAGCAATAGTTATAGAAAATCTTACACCTTTATTTATATTTTCTACCTTGATTTCACCTTTTAAACTTTTTTCAACAATCATTTTTGACATGTAAAGACCAATTCCAGTACCTTTGTTTTGTTTTTTTGTAGAAAAGTATGCTTCAAAAATTTTGTTTAAAGGTTTTACATCAATACCTCCACCATTATCTTCAATAGTTAAAGTAACACTTTTTTCATCTTCAAAAGCTTCTATTTTTATAGTAGGATTTTTTATATCTCTCTCTATTAATGCGTCTTTTGAATTTTTTAATATATTTAAAATTACCTGTTGATACTCATTTAAAAAACTATTTAATTTAATATCTTTATTAATATCTATTTTTATATCTATATTATTCATTTTTAAAACATTTGAATTAATTGATATTACATTGTTTAATAACTCATTTAGAAAAAACTCTTCTTTCTCTTTTGTTGTTGAAAAAAAGCCTCTAAAATCATCAATAGTATTTGACATATACTCTAAAACCATATTTGCTTCTTTTGATTTTTTTTGCATAGTCTCTTTATCTAAACTATTTTTGTCATATTTTAATTTTATAAGCATTAAAATTGAAGATAGTTCTGAAAGAGGTTGCCTCCATTGATGAGCTATATTTGACATCATCTCTTCAAGAGATTTGTTTAGAAGTTTTAACTCTTTTTCATTTTCAATAACTTTCTCTTTATATATTTTTAAAATATTATAAATCTTATTTGAAATTGTTATTGAAAATAAAATTGCAATCATAAGAAACATAATAAATAGTAAAACATTTTGAAATATCTGTTTTTCTATCTTATTTTCTAACTCATTTCTCTGTTTTACTAGCTCTTTTTCAATATCATCAATATATACTCCAACAGCAATTATCCAGTTTAATTTCTCATAATATTTAAAGTAAGAGAGTTTATATTGTGCCTCATTTGAATCTGGTTTTTTATATGAATACTTTGTAAATGATTCTCCATATTTTTTTATATTCTCTAAAAACTCCTCACGAAACTTTTTACCATGTGTATCGATTTCATTTGTAGATATTAAATTTCCTGCTAAATCTGGTCTATTTGGATTTACAAGCATTATTGCGAAATCATCACCACCATCAAAATTAACAACTTCATAAACAAATATATAGTTACTTTTATTTTTTTCAAAAGTTATGTTATTTAAAAAATTTGCATTAAATTTTTTAAGCTCATCTTTTCTTAAATTTAATACTTTTTCATTGTGTTCTAAAATATCAATAACTATATTAATTTTATTTTTTAAAATATCTTTAACATCGTTATAATAAACATTTACATATTTTTGCATATCAAGTTCAAAATTATCTTGAGTATTTTTTACATAAAATGCTGAAATAGCAAAAACCAAAGCCGAAATAGTTGCAATAAAACTTAAAATTATTGTTTTTAATAGATTTTTCTCAATATTATTGTTCAAAAAAGTTCCTCATTTATGAATGCTTTGTTATAATAGCATATCTTTACTAATATGGATTTTGAAAATATGAATAGCAATTTAAATAAACTAAGCTCGTATAATGTTTTGTATGTTGAAGATGATTTAGGTATTCAAAACAATATTAAAGAGATATTAAAACACTATTTTAAAGAAGTTTTTACTTCAGATAATACAAAAGATGCTTATGAGATATATCTTGAAAAAAAACCAGATTTAATAATTACAGATATTAGAATGCAGAGTGAAACAGGAATAGATTTTATAAAAAAAATTAGAGAAAATGATACAAAAACGAGAGTTATAATAACATCTGCATACACAAATATTAACTACTTATTAAAGGCAACTGAGCTATTTTTAGTAAAATATATTGTAAAACCAATTACAATAGATAAACTAGAAGAGGCTTTAGAGCTATTTTTAAACTCCTATAAAAATGAGAGTTTATACTATTTAAATAAAAATTGGATTTTTAATAGTAGTAAATCAACAATTTCAAATGAGAATGAAGAGTTTATACTAACAAAAAAAGAGTCAAATTTTTTAAAGTTTTTGTTATCTAAAAATAGGGTAATTAGTTATGAAGAGTTACATGATAATATTTGTGATGAAGACTCTATTATGTCGCAAAATGCAATGAGACTTTTTATAAAAAATTTACGAAAAAAACTCCCATCTGATTTTCTAAAAAATATTCAAGGAGTTGGATACTATTATGAGATTAAAAATATATAAAATAGTTTACAAAAATAGCTAAAAACAGAACAGATAGTAGTGTTTGTACAGTTATTATTGAGGTCATTAAAGACAAATTTCCATTTAATTGCCTAGCAAGAATAAAAGAGCTTGGAGCTGTTGGCATAATTGCAAAAAGAACTAAAATAGAGATCATACTATTATCAAGTTCAAAAAGTTTTGCAAATAAATATATAGTTATAGGAAGAATCAAAAATTTAGTAATTGTACTAATAGTTAAATCTTTTTTTGAACTTTTTATCTCTTTTAAAACTAAGGTATAACCAATTGATAATAGTCCCAATGGAAGTGCAGCATTGCTTAAAATTTGAAGTAATTTTTCTATACTTATTGGAATATTTATATTTGAAAAATTTATCAAAGAACCCATAAAACAAGCTATAATTAATGGATTTCTTAAAATAGAGTTTAAAAGATATAAAAAATTAATTTTACTATTTTGTGAATATAAAGCAAAAATAGTTATACAAAATATATTTAAAATAGGAATGGCAAAAGTTATAATAACAGCAGCCATAGCTAATCCACTATCACCAAAAATAGAGGCACTTAAAGCTAAAAAAACATATGTATTAAATCTAATTCCACCTTGAACAATTGATGTAAAAGAGCTATTTTGAGTAGGACTTATTTTATTAAATATCATTAATAAAATCATTGTTAAAAATATTGCAAGAATAGATACAAAAATAAGATTTATATCATTTGAATCAAGTTTTGCTTTTGATAGGGTAATTATCAAAAGAGCTGGCATCAAAACATAATATGTTAATTTATCAGCCATTGGCCAAAACTCATTTGATGGAAAACTTATCTTTTTAAATAGGTAACCAATTACTATTAAAGAGAATATTGGTATTAAACTTGAAAATATCTGTTCCATCTATTTTTTACTTTTTAACATCTCTTTTAAAATAATCTTACCACCTTCAACTCCTGGTTGGTCATAAGTATTTATTCTTAAAAATTTTCCTACAAGTGAAGTTAAAAGTTCATAGTAAAATAGTAGTTTTCCTATTTCAAACTCACTTATCTCTTCAATCTCAATTAAATCAATAGGAATATCTTTTTGATACTCTTTAACAGAAGCAATTGTTGCATCAGCTTGAAGATTTATTAGCTCTTTAAAATCAATATTATTTATATAATCTAACTCTTCAAGAGCTTTTAAATTTGTAGGAGAAATTTTTGTATCATCTTTAAAATCTTTTATTTTGATAAATGTTACAGTTTTATCTCTTTTTCCCTCAACAATTAATTGTAAAAATGAGTGTTGATCAACAGGTCCTAAAAGCCCAATTGGAGTTAATCCTTGATTTGTATTGTTTGCATCAATTTTTCCAAGGCTCTCTCCCCAAAGTTGAATATACCACTTATTAAAACCTTCAAGAAGTTGCGAGTATGAAAAAACTGCATTTATATTATATACATCTTTATACTCATAATATGTTCTTGCTTTTTTTATTAGGTGATTATAAAGTTCATTTTGTTCAAAAAAAGATGTAGATATTTTTTTTGCTCCATTTAAAATCTCATCAATATCAAAACCAGCTAAATATAAAGGCACTAAACCAACATTTGATAAAACAGAGAATCTTCCACCAACATTTTTTGGAATTTCAAAAGTTTCAAGACTGTTGTGTTGTGCAAAACTATTTAACTTGCTATCATTTTCAGTAATTACTAATAGATTTAATTTATCCATTTTAACAAGTGAACTTAAATATTTAAAAATTGATACTGTTTCAATTGTAGTTCCAGATTTTGAGATAACAATAAAAAGTGTATCATTTAAATCAAATTCACAAATAGTTCCATTAAGATTAACAGGATCAGTACTTTCAAAAAAATAGATATCTTTTTTTAAAGTTTGGTTTTTTTGTTTATTATATTTTAAGAAGTTATATATTGCATATGTTCCTAATGTACTTCCACCAATTCCAATTATTGCAATATTTTTTTGTTTAAAGTTAAGATTATTTAGTCTTGATTTTAAACTTGAAGTATCTGTATAAGGTAAAGAGTAGTAACCAATTGTCTCTCTCTCTTTTTTTATCTCTGCAAAGATATCTTCATCGCTTAGTGAAACTTTTGGATAATAGAGGTTATTTTTCATCTTTTTTACTCTTTTTATCTTCTTTATTAGATTTATCATAAAAATAGTTTGTAGCTTTTACAAATCCATCAATACTTCCACAATCAAATCTTTGACCTTTAAATTTATATGCTAAAACCATCCCTTTTTTAGCTTGAGTTAAAAGTGCATCAGTAATTTGAATCTCTCCACCTTTACCTGGTTTTGTCTCTTTTATGATATCGAAAATATCTGGAGTTAGAATATATCTTCCTATTATTGCTAAATTTGAAGGTGCAACTTCAGGTTCAGGCTTTTCAACCATATCTTTAACCATAAAAATTCCTGGTTCTATCTCATTTCCAGCAATTACTCCATATTTATTTGTATCCTCTTTTGGAATCTCTTCAATTGCAACAATTGAGCATGTATATTTTTTATATAGTTCAACCATTTGTGATAATACTCCATTGTCTGATGAATCACATAAGTCATCAGCTAATAAAACAGCAAAAGGTTGATTTCCAATTAGGTTCTCACCAGATAAAATAGCATGACCTAATCCCTTCATCTCTATTTGTCTTGTGTAAGAAAAAGTACATTTTGTAATTACATCTCTAATCTCTGTTAAATAGTGCTCTTTGCTAGTTCCTTTTATTTGATGCTCAAGTTCATATGAAATATCAAAGTGATCTTCAATAGCTCTTTTCCCACGGCCTGTAACTATTGCCATATTCTCAATTCCAGCTGCAAGTGCCTCTTCAACTCCATATTGAATTAATGGTTTAGTTAAAATTGGTAACATCTCTTTTGGCGTTGCTTTAGTTGCTGGTAAAAATCTTGTACCATAACCAGCTGCTGGGAATAGACATTTTTTTATTGGATTATTATTAGTGTTCATATTTAGTTTCCTTTTATTTGATTAAATAGTTTTATTAATGCATCTTCATATACTTTTGCATTCTCTTTTATATTGGCTTCAAATCTTGTTACTAATTTTGGAGTTGTGTTACTAGCTCTAACTAATCCCCAACCTTTTTCAAAAATAACTCTTACACCATCAACAGTTATAATATCTTTTATTTTTGGAAAATCTGAAGTTGGATTTTGTAAAGCTTTTTTTAAATCTTCAATGATTTTAAACTTTGTATCTTCAGTTACCGTTATATTTATTTCAGGAGTTGAGTAAACTTTTGGTAATGCTTCAAACTCTAAATCAAAATCAAAACCAGCATCTATCAACTCTAAAGCTCTAAAAGTTGCATAAATTGCATCATCGTATCCAAAATATCTATCATTGAAGAATAGATGCCCTGATACTTCAGCCGCAAAAGATGCATTTGTCTCTTTTATTTTAACTTTTAGGTTTGAGTGACCTGTCTTGTACATAATAGCTTTACCATAAGAGTTGATAGTGTCATACATAACTTGTGAACATTTTACTTCACCAATAACCGTTGGATTATTAATATGTTTAGAGAAAAATATTGCTAATATATCTCCTTTAAAGTTATATTTAGATGATAATAGAGCAATTCTATCTGCATCTCCATCATAAGCAAATCCAAAATTAAATTTACCAGTTTCTAGCTCTTTTTTAATATCTTCAAGTGTGTGCTCATCGCTTGGATCTGGATGATGATTTGGAAAATTTCCATCGGGTTCTTCAAATAAGATTTTATACTTGATATTTAATCTATCTAAAATCTCTCTTAATACAACACCAGCAACACCATTTCCACAATCAAAAACAAACTCTTTATTATTAAGTTTCAAATGAGAGAAGTGATTTACTATATAATCAATATATCTATTTTTACAATCTATTTTAATAGTAACTTCATTATTAGGAATAATTGACTTATCTTTTAAAATATCTTCTCCTAAAGCATAAATATCATCACCAAAAAATGGATCTTTATTTAAAGTAATTTTAAAACCATTGTATTCAGGAGGATTATGTGAACCCGTAATCATAATAGATCCATCACAACTATACCCATCAATTTCATTAAAATTAGCAAAGTAGTTTGCAGGAGTTGGAACTAATCCCATATCTAAAACTTTTAATCCAGCTTTATTAATACCAGAGCTTAGCCAATTTTTTAAAATTGGTGAGTGAAGTCTCGCATCATAACCAACAGCAATATAAACTGCAGTTGGAACTCTTTTTATTAAAGCTTTTGCTAAATAAAATCCAATTTTTTTTACAATATTTTCATTTAACTCTTTTTCAAATATTCCTCTAATATCATACTCTCTAAATATAGACTTACTCATTATGTATATACGGCTCCCCATTATTAATTTATATAAAGATAAGATTGTATCAAAAATAGCATTAATTAAAATTAACAAACATAGTTAAAAAATAGTAGTTTTTGTTGATTTTACACAATTTCCAAAATTTAAGCCAAAGTTAAGCGCAAACCTCTTGACAAAGTAAGATTTTCCTATTATAATTCCCGTCCAATTTGACCAGTACGGTTTAAAATTAAGATCTTTAAAA